>JBJOOW010000314.1:0-4877 GCA_046051095.1 Bacteroidota bacterium
GCACAAACCACTAATGTATATTGTGCCGGTGGTAATGATGGTGCTGTAAATACAACAGTAACTGGTGGTGTTCTTCCTTATGTTTTTGCATGGAGCAATAGCGCCAACACAGAGGATTTGAGCAATATTACAGCAGGTACATATACGTTAACAGTTACAGATGCAAACGGATGTTCTGCAACTGGCTCATATGTTATTACGCAACCTACAGCAATTACATCGTCAATAACAGCTACCAACGTAACCTGTCACGGTGCTAATAATGGTTCGGTTAACCTAACTGTTAACGGTGGTACACCTGGCTATACTTTTGGCTGGTCTAACTTCCAGATTACAGAAGATCTATCGAATCTTGGCGGTGGCGTGTATTATGTTGTAATAACCGACTCTAAAGGATGTACACACCGCGACTCTGCTATTGTAAATGAACCTGCGCAACTTGTATTGTCAGCACAGGTAACTCAAGTAAGCTGCAATAATTCTGCAAATGGTGCAGTAGACTTAACGGTAATTGGTGGTGCCACGCCATACACATATAACTGGAATACAGGTGCTACTACCCAGGATTTATCTAATCTAAGCGGGGGCAACTATTGTGTTACTGTTACTGACAATAACGGATGTACAACATCATCTTGCTACCTGATAGTAAACCCATCGGCAATCAGTACAAATGCAGTTATACATAACGCTAATTGCTTTGGCGAAACCAATGGCTCTATAGATGTTATTACAGCTGGTGGTACTCCTAACTATACATTTGAATGGAATACATCTGCCGTTACAGAGGATATTAGCAACCTGGCTGCTGGTACTTACTCTCTAACTATTACAGATGCTAATGGTTGTATTAAGGTTGAAACATTTGAGGTTACTGAGCCAAGTCCGCTGTTTACATCTGGCTTTATAAAAAATGTAAGCTGTTTTGGTGCTAATGATGGCTGTGTAGATATAACAGCATATGGCGGTACGTTGCCATACACTTACACGTGGAGCACTGGTCAATCTACAGAAGATATTTGCGGCTTATCAGGTAGTAATAACAACATTACCGTAACCGATGCTAATGGGTGTTCTGTGGTTTCGTTATACATAGTTCAGGAACCAGCACAGTTAACCGTAGATGTTACAGGTACTAATGTTTCGTGCTTTGGAGGTAATAATGGTACATTAACAGTATTACCTGTTGGCGGTACCTTGCCATACGAATATCTGTGGGATGATTTTAATACAGATTCGCTAAGAACGGTTGTAGATGCCGGCCTTCATGTTATTATGCTTACCGACTCTAACGGTTGTCACGCTTTCGATTCCTTAACTATTACACAACCTCAGGATTTACAGATTACTGCACTTACCAGTGATGCACAATGTTTCAATACACCTACAGGTGCAATAGATCTTACCGTAACAGGTGGTACTCCTGCTTACAGCTATTCGTGGTCTAATGGTGCAACTACCGAGCCACTGACAACATTAGTTGCCGGTGTATATACGGTAGATGTTACCGATGCCAATGGCTGTAAAAAATCCGCAACGTTTACAGTTGATCAGCCAGATCAGATATACCTGACACTGCTGGTAAACAAGCCTACCTGCAGCGGTTCTAGCAATGGTAGTTTATCTGTAGTAGCTACACAGGGGGTAGTTCCATATAACTATAGCTGGAATACAACGCCGGTACAAAATACTGCCAGTGCGGTTGATTTGTTCCCTGGTTATTATGAGGTAACAGTTACTGATGCTAATGGATGTACCGCCGTGTTAGGCGATACACTAGCAGGTCCAACTCCAATAGTTGTAACTACACAGGCATTTGGTACCAACTGCTTTAATACTACCGATGGTTATGTTGTTTCTAATGTAACTGGTGGCTTACCGCCATATGTATATCAGTTGAACGGTGTAACGCAGGATACAACAGTATTCTATGGCTTAGCCCCGGGTAACTATGTATTGCTTGTTACAGATGCTAACAGCTGCCAGGGTACCAGTTCGTTTACAATCAATTCACCTAGCCAAATTTCGGTGGATCTTGTTGCAGCCGAACAGTTTATACTTACAGGTATGCAAACTCAGCTTACCGCTAATGTTACTTCATCAATTTCGATTTCAACTATTACATGGAGCCCTCTGGCTGATTCGGCTGGTAACACAATATTTGATTTTAGCGGTTGCGGTGACCCTGCAAATTGTAGCAACCCTTATGTTGCCCCACGTACCACCACAATATTTACGGTAACAGTAACCAACGCAAATGGTTGTTCTGTGTCTGATACAATTATTGTAGGTGTTAGTAACGAGCTTTCAGCCTTTATTCCAAGTGGCTTTACACCTAATGGCGATGGATTGAATGATCGTTTTGAGTTTGATATACTTGGTGCTACTAATCTGGATATAGCAATTTACAACCGTTGGGGCCAACAGGTTTATGTTAATGCTAACCAACCTAACGGTATTAATGGGTCTAACGGATGGGATGGTAACTTTAATGGTAATCCAGCACCGGTAGATACTTACATTTGGCAAATGACAATTACTTACTTTGATGGTACGAGCCGTACCGAAACCGGAACGGTGACACTTATGAGATAGTAATATTATAAGCAAATATTAAAAGGCTTCCGGAACTCCGGAAGCCTTTTTGTTTTATGGCTTAGGCTATTTTTATGACATGAAAATAGGCACGCTAAAAATGTTATAGTACTGCTTTGCCTTATTGCTATGGGCTCTTGTAGCCATATAAAACCCAATTGAGGAGTATTTTACTGTATGCGTAGATAAAAAGTGTATTCAGTGTTTAATGCTAGCATACCCGACACAAGTTATATCAAAGCCCGTTACGTGGATTTTTAAATGTTACACCCGATGTAAAAAGCATTTATTGTAGTGCTAATAGAATCGTTAATGCCAGCTATCAGTTTGTGTTAAGTTGTAACCTGCAAGCAGCTGTAGATGTTATTACAACAAATTTGATGCTGCCTGACACAGATAAAAATTACCCGGTATTGATTTGCGCTAAATACAGTTGGTGGAATAGCGATGGATTAGATACGCTGCTACGCTATAAAAATGTAAATGGCAATTTATATCGAATGTTTTGGTACGACTCAATCAATTTAAAGGGTCATTTTCTTGGGTTCGATATATAAACAGGCTATTGTACTATCAGCTTTTTACGTAGTACACCATTTTCGGTTGCTATTTCGGCTATGTATAAGCCACTTGTAAATGGTACAGGTATTACAGTTTGCCTGTAAAACCTGTCGGCAAATATTTTCTTACCGCTTATATCGTATATAACAACTGTAGCGGCGTTTATATCGGTGGTGGTTAAATTTATACTGGTGTAAGATGTGGCCGGATTGGGGTATAAGCTGATACTAGAATGGTAGTCATTAATGGCCTGTAGCGAGGATAATAGGGTATCGCCATACAGATGTAGGCCGTGCCTGAAACAAGGTACTACACTATCTGCAGAAATGGTATTGCTATTGAATAAAGAAAAATCCCACCGCCAATCCCAATAAAACCATGGCATATCAAATGAGTCTATCTTACTGCCAAACACGTTTATCCAATTACAACGGCTTACATCATCGCCGAATACACCAGTACCAAACTCTCCTAAAAAAAACGGCTTATTATAGGTATTACGCCAATTGATAACGGTGCTCCATGCTGTATAAAGGCCCTGGTCGAAAGCCCCTGGAAAACTTTGTCCGGCCGGCACCTGTGGGCTGGCCCAGCTGAAGCCCTGATGGGTAAACTGGTACGGGTCGTAGCTATGCCAGGTATAGATAAGATTGGTATCTGCCAGAGGTATGAGGTTGGCGAAGGCTGCTCCATTACTTGAAAAATTGGGGCTAACAATAATGCTATGCAATATAGTATGCTGCCTGATAGAATCTATTGCATGGTTAAATACAATATTCAACGTATCTATTGCTATACCAAAAGCAGGTTCATTAAGCAGCTCAAATGTATACCTGTTAGGGTCAAGGGTTTTATAGCGGTTCGATACAACGCTCCACATGTGAGAGAAACGATCAATTTTATTACGCCAGTTTTGATTGAAAATATCCCAGTTATGATGGTTGTCTATTATCAGATTTAGCCCCAATGCATCGCACCAGCTAATAACACTGTCAACCCTTGTAAATAAAGGGTGGTTTAAATCTACGGTATAAGGCGCTACGGTATCTGTGGCAGATGCAAAGCCGATTGGCAGGCGTATAGACTGTATACCGGCCTCTTTCATTTTTGCCAAATCCTGATAAGTATATCCGTCGGACGTTGGGAAATTACTTTGCCAGTAGGCTTCAAGCCAGTTACTTAGGTTCATACCTTTGCCAAAGGCTGTACATCGGTTATGTGCAACCGATTGTGCAATAGCAATATTGAAAATAGATGTCAGGAAAATTAGTAGGAGAGGTAGTGTTTTTTTCATCCTTACTTTTTGTCGGCATTCATGTAAAACGATAATGCACCCGATGGGCATTTACTTACCTGCTCTACCAAAGCATCGGTACTGGCGGCGCTAATATTTATCCATGGGCTGGCTTTAACGTTAAATACCTGTGGTAACCCTCTTACACATTTGGCAGAGTGTATACACAGGTTGTTTTTCCAAACAATAGTAACTTCTCCGTTCGTATACTCTTTTGTCAGGTTGTTAGGATCCATAGCCGGGGTTGTTTTGATAAGAAATATTAATCTGAAAATAATAAAAAGCGCAGGTATAGTATGTGGCGGCCCTTCGGATTTTTTGAATAATCTAGTATTACCGAGCCGTATTTATCGTTGGTAAACTCAAGGTCCGATAATGTTTTCGATTCTTTGTTGGGTTTGCACGATGCTACCCAACCCTCGCTTGC
>JBJOOW010000315.1:0-3361 GCA_046051095.1 Bacteroidota bacterium
AGCGGTTGTAATTACAACTGGTTTGCAATAGGTGGTACTATTATAGGCCCCAATAACCTGCCATCGGTAAATGTTGCCTGGGGCCCCGGGCAGATTGGTACACTGGGCCTGGTAGTAACCGGTTGTACCGGTGTGTGCAGCGATACTACCTATGCCTATATACCACTGGTGCCAACAAACGCTGTTATAAGCGGCGCTACCAAAGTATGCCCCGGCGATTGCGAGAAATATACTCTGCCCGCGTTTAGCGGTGCAGGTTTTACCTGGAGCCTGGGTAGTGCTGCCTGTGGTGTGCTAAGCGATTCGGTATGCTGTAACGAAGTGGAAATTTGCTGGAGTAATTTTGTGGGTGGTTGTAACGATACACTAAACGTTGCCTACTACGATTCGTTTTTACGTTGCGGTGGCACAGCGCAACTGGTTATACGGGTGCGTCCGCGGTTAGAGATTTACGGGCAAACACTGGTATGCGCCAACTCACCGGCAGGGTTTAGTACATCTAATTCTACTGTTTGTTTTTGGTCTGTTTCGCCGGCAGGGCCTGTGTATTCACCCGGCCCTGCTGCGGGTATTACAGTTAACTGGCTAAATACACCGGGTACTTATACCATTAAGGCTTGGCCGCTTAACCCCAACCAGAGTTGTACCGATACCGCTTACCTGATAGTGAAAGTTGTAGCTCCGCCATCGGCCCCTGTTATAACCGGCGATACGGTAGTATGTGCCAATAGCTCTGCCAATTATTGTGCAACAGCCAGCGGTACTATTAACTGGGTTATTACTGGTGGTACACCGGTAACCGGTGTAGGTAATTGTATTACCGTATTGTGGGGCAGCACACCGCCTTTTATAGTACAGGCGTTTGCACAAATGCCTAACTCGCCTTTCTGTAACTCCGATACTACTTTACAAAATATATACATAGCGCCGGTAGGCCCGCCTGCCATTACAGGTTCGCTTATTGCATGTGCCAATGCTACTACCACCTATGCTGCCACCAACCTTTACCCGCCGGGTAGTACGTATATGTGGAGTGTAAACCCATCTAACTCTGGTGCTGTACTATCGCCGGGTAGTAGTAGTACACCAATACAGTGGGGTAATAATGCACCTCAAAACGTAACTATAACACTTGCTGTAAATGCCTGCGGCGCAACGGTAAGTAATAGTGTAATAGTGGCTCTTAACCCGGCACCGGTGCCTACAGTTACACAACTGGGTAGCTTATGTGCCGGTGGTAGCGTGCAGTTACAGGCTACCGGTGGGGGCACTTATCAGTGGAGCGGCCCCGGTGGTTATACTTCGGCACTTAACCCAACTACAATTACGCAAAACGGATTGTATCAGGTTACCGTAACCGGCGCCAATACCTGCACTGCCTTATCGCAGATTAATGTGCAATATGTAAGTGGCCCTACTGCCAGCATAAGTACTTACCATAGTCTTACTTATTGTATAGGTACGCCGTTTAGTGTAAACATGTGTGCATTGGGCAATGCCAACTACACCTATGCATGGAACGTAGGCGGTCCTACAACACAATGCCGAAACTTTAACGCTGCCGGTAGTTACTCGGTTACCGTTACCGATGTTACCAATGGTTGCACGGCATTATCAAACACACTGGTTATACAGGTAGATAGCTGCAATGGCTCTGGCCCCGGTACTTGCACGTATAACGGCAACATAAGTTTTACGCATACCAGTTGTAACCCTATACAGTTTACCAATACGTCGGTTAATGCTAACCCAGCTTCGTTTAGCTGGAACTTTGGCGATTTTAGCGGTTCTAACCTGGTTAACCCAATACATAATTATGCGCAGGCCGGGTATTATCTGGTAACCCTAACCGGTTATGTATATAACACATCACAAACCGATTCGTGTTTGTTAAACGATACAGCTCAGATTGAAATACCACTGGCGGCAAAGTTTGATGTGGCCACCGGTTGTTATAACGACCCTGTTTGTTTTACCGATATAAGTACTTATACAGCCGGTAATACCATTACTGGCTGGCAGTGGAACTTTGGTGACTTGAATACCTCTACATCTCAAAACCCTTGTCACCAGTACGCTACACCGGGTACCTATATTGTAACCCTGGTTGTAACCAACTCGCTGTGTACCGATACGTTTATGGATACGGTAACCGTGCCGTTAAAACCTACGGCTGCATTTACTTTCAACGGGCCTAACTGTGTAGGCCAACCGGTGCAGTTTACCGATGGTTCATTCAGCTTAATTAATTACTGGAACTGGGCCTTTGGCGATGCCGGTACTTCACTTAACCAAAATCCTTTTCATACCTATAACCCATCGGCCACTTATCCGGTAACCTTAATAGTACACGATATATATGGCTGCTACGATACGGTGCAGAACAACGTACCGGTGGCAACGCCTACTTTAAGTGGTAATATAACCGCCTACCCCGATACCATTGTGTGCGCCGGTACCAATGTGCTACTGGTAGCACCGGCCTGCGGCACCTGTACATACTTATGGAGCAATGGCTCTACCAACGATTCGATTACTGTTACCGCTACCGGTATATATGCTGTAACTATTACAGATGCAGGCGGCTGCCCTTATAGCACGTTTATACGTATAATAGTAAACAATGCGCCACCGGCTATTATTGTAAATAGTGGCGATGCCGATTTATGTTTGGGTGAGTATACTAACCTATCGGTTACCTATAACCAAAACTGGACCTACAGTTGGATAAGCAACGACCCGAACGCTAACGGTACCACGTTTAATTCGGTATTTGTAAATAGTACGCTTACAGGCGTAGGGGTATTTACGTATCAGGTGGTGGTAACCGACACTACTACTGGCTGTGGCGATACATCGTTGCCATACATTATTACTGTACATCAGCCTCCGGTTCCACCGGTTATTACACCATTAACGGCTACTACAGTTTGCAAAGGCGATACTATTATACTCGTAGCCTCTCATCCCGATCCATCGGTTACGTTTGAGTGGACTACCGGCGATGTAGGTGATACCATTTATGTAACACAAGGTGGTTGTTATGGCCTTCAGGCTACCGATACATTTGGCTGTAGCAGTAATGCAACTTTGTGTGTTACCGTAAACCCATTGCCCGATTTATGCACTTTCTACGAAGGTTGCTTTGATACCTGTGCCCCTTACACTATTGTTGGTCCGTACGGCCCCGGCTATACATACCAGTGGTTGCTTAATGGCGGTATTATTATGGGGGCTAACCAGCAAACCTATACCACCAGTACCAGCGGTAGCTATTCGGTTATAGTAACCAATAGCTATGGCTGTACCGATACCACCGGCAATTTAAATCTTACCCTGTACCCATGCCCCGAAGATACCT
>JBJOOW010000316.1:0-4806 GCA_046051095.1 Bacteroidota bacterium
TAAGTGTAAGCTGCGCACCGGTACACAGGTTAGTAGTAAGCGCTGGTTGTGCAGTAATAGTTGTGCTGGTTGCACATTGCTGCCAACGTACGGCAAAGCCATCTACGCCACCTTCGGTAGAGTATAACGGGCTGGCCGAGCCATCGGGCTTAAGCGATATGTTGGCACTGCGGAAAGCACCACAAAAAACCACATCGCCGTTGTTGCTTATTGCCAGCGAGCGCCCATCATCGGATTGTGTGCCGCCTAACCTGCGCGACCATTTTATACCAAATGCCGAATCGGTTTTCATTACCACCACATCGGCGCTACCTGTGCTTACCAGCGTAGTAGCCGGTGTACCGGGCAGTGTGGCATTGCCGGTAAAGTAACCCAGCAGATAAATATTTGGCAATGATATATTTGGGTGTACTGATTAGTTTTATAAATCGGTTTTGCCTTACTTTTTTTGTTTTGTAGGTGGCGTTTTGAGCATGGCTTTTAATGCCTTGTCTAAATCTAATTTGCCGCCTCTGTCATACTTTTGTATGAGTTCCTTATCGGATAGCCCCTTCACTTTCTTTTTTTTCATTATTTGCCCGATTTTCTTCTATTGTCGTCCAGACACAACATTTGACAGTTTTCTGAAGATGTTCTACCACCCTGATGCCAAGGTTTAATATGGTCTGCTTCCATTTCAGCTAATTCAAAATGCTCGCTACATTTTACACAGATGCCCTTTTGTCTTTCATAAGCCTCTCTCTTTTGGTTATCATTAAAGGCTCTGATGTTTAGATGTTTTTCATTGTCTGTTAATATATACTCATAAATCCCCTTTTTATTGGTTACATCCTCATCTTGCATTAACCCTGTTATGCGCTTTTCGATTTTCTTTGTGTCAAATTTTCCATCCTTAAATTTATTGTACAGAAATCCCCATTGGACACCTTTCATTTCTTTGCGATAATTTGGAAACGTTGCCTTTACCCAATTTATCACAGCTTGAAAATATAACCATAATTCGTTTGCGGTTGGCTCATGCTGCTGTTTAGCCATGTAGGGCTCAATCTTATCCTCGCTTATCCATTTAATTGCAGTTTCCAAGTAGTCCTGCCTTATAGGCACACCAGATAAATAGTCGCTACCTAAACTATGTGCAGCGCAACTATTTTTACTAAAGTATCTTTTGGCATCTGAAATCCACAACCCAGAATAAACCGCATTTCGCAATTCCTGGTCTGTTAATTTTTCCCCCGCAATGTTTATCGTCTTAAACCATTCCAGTTTTTCACTATCCGTGCCACTACATAAGTAAACCATGATTTTATAATTCAAAATCTGGCTTTGCTCATCATTTTGAAGGTTATGGAAATACCTGTTTCTAAAAGCAAAATCCCCTTCTACAAATTGACAAATCGAAATAGTGCGCTGCTGTCCATCTATGACTTCATACCCGCCATCTTCCCGAACCGCCCAATACATAACATTCAAAGGAAAATCCTTTGTAAGCGTATCAATTACAGCCTCTCTTTGTTTATCCTTATAAATAAACTCTCTTTGGTAAGGGGGGCGAATGTCTAATTTACCATCAAATCCGACAACTCCGTTTTCTTCGTTATCCTGATAATCTTTTACAAGTTCTTGGATTGTTATCTCTTGCAGTTCAATTTTCATTGATACTCTTTTTGTGTTTGATTAAGATACGCGCATACATTGGCTTATAGATTCCATTGACCTTAATCACTCCACGAGCATTTAAGTCATTTGCATTCTCAACTTCTGATTTTTCATACTTCTTGGTTCTTAATCCAGATGAGTTCTCTCTATCCATAATCCCCAATATCTCAAATTGCTCTGCGTTATACTTATCAAGAAAAGTAATAGGAACCGCCATTACGTGTTTGTAATCCATCGGAATATCGGCAGTTTTAGAAACCTCTATTGCGTCATAATTATCATACTTAGGATATTCCTTCCGAGAGTATTTTTTATAAAGTATTATGTCTTCATGGCGCTTGGCTATATCTAAGTTTGTGTACCAATAAGTGCGCGCTGTTTCGTAAAGCGAACCATCTGGCTGAGAAAAATGTCTAACGCAGTTATATCCTAACCACATTTTATTTTCCTTAATTAACTGAAAGCATTCTTTGTAAGAAATGGCGTTAATATTGCCGATAATTAAAAACTTCTTTTTATACTCAATGAGTTGCTCAACGTATTCTCTAAACAAAGAGAACGGCGGATTTGTAACTACTATATCGGCCTGCTTTAATAAATCAATGCTTTCCTTGTTTCTAAAATCCCCATCATTTTTCAAGTGGATAATGCCAATTTCATTTATATCTGGCACATTATTACCATTTGTATCACCATCGTATTCCAAATAGATTGCCTTTTCGGAATCATTCTTACTGAAAAGTTCAGGGTTTATACTTTTATAGCAAGTCGTGATTAGCTTTTTAAGCCCTAATTTCTTGAAATTGTAAGAGAAATAGTGAAAGAAATTACTGATACGCGGGTCATCGCAATTACAATAGACAACCTTCCCTTTAAAATGATTTTTGTAATACTTTAGTTCCCTTTCAATATCGGGCAACTGGGTATAATACTCATCCTTTTTTGAGTTTTTTGCAGCTTGTAAATTTCTATTTAAGACTACCTTTTCCATATAGTAAGGCTTGTTAATTAGCTATTAGCTGTTTATAGGTTAATCTGAAATTGTTTGTTTGGGCCAAAGATACATCAAAGCGTTCAACTTCACCTGCATTGCGTGAATTATAGCGGAAAGTAAATTCATCGCAGTATCTGTGCAAGTGCTTGGGGCTTGCATGGTGATAAATGCCTCTTTTTAAATGCGACCAGAAGTTTTCTATGCCATTGGTATGGAAGCCCCCGCGAACGTATTCTTTGGCCTTATGGTTCATTACAACGTGTGCATGGGTCTTGTTTAAGCCAGAATAGCCCAACCATTCATCCGTAACCACAATAGCCCCATCGCTTACCATTTTTTCGATAATTGGCTTTAAGGTCTTTGCTTTTGTATCTGGAACTACCTGTGTATAAACCTTGCTGCCATTTTGAACCATGCCAAATACGGGTGTTTTATCCTTGGTGCTACGACCTTGCGAATCATGCACCTTTTTATCTTCATGGCGGTTTTTATTCTTACCACCCACAAAAGTTTCATCAGCCTGTACTAAACCTGTCATTTGCGGCGTAAGCGATTTCACTTTAAAAGCATATCTAATTCTTCCGAGCATAAACCAAGCACTTTTTTGCGTTATTCCCAAATCCTTTGCTAACTGGTGGCTCGAAATGCCTTTTTTATGAGACGAAAATATATAGATAGCTATAAACCACTTACGTAATGGCAAATGCGAACCCTCAAACATGGTGCCTATCGTAACAGTAAAGCGCATTTGGCAGCTTCTGCATTTATATTGACCTGCTTTCTTTAAGCGGTATGCCTTTTCATCTACAACGCCACAATGAGCACAGGTTGGCGTACCGTTCCAAAGAATTTGCTCTAAATACTGCCTACAAGCCTCATTATCTGGCAGCCTGTCTAACATTTGCACAAACGATGTAAAGGGGTTATGTTTGGCTATATTTTCCATGTGTGTAATTATGGAACAAAGATGCCCCCGCGCTGCGCAATGTATTTGCGCAGTAGATTATTTAATTTTTTAATACACCCAAATATATCATTGCCAAATATTTTTATCAGCATCAATAGCTATATCGTTAAACTGATCGCCGGTGGCGCTGCCCAGGCGGGCTACTCCACGGTTATCGCCATTGCCGGTTAAGTGCCAAACATAGCCGTCCCACTGTCCGGCCGAGCTAACAGGGTAACCATCAAACGATGTATTTGCGCCTTCAAACAAACCGGCTACATATACATCGCCATCTTTATCCAGCGCTACGGCACTGCCCCAGTCAGACCCTGTATTGCCCTGCGATACTACCCACAGCGTGCCCAGGTTACTGTTAGCCTTTAGCACAAAGCCATCGTACCCGCCGGCGCTGGTACGGTTCATTGCATTATATAACGGGTTAAAATTTACCGAGCCCGAAAAATTACCTACCGCATAAAAGTTACCGGCATTATCGGCAGTTACATCGCGTGCCATATCGGCACCGGTGCTGCCATAGGTAACTACGCCGGTAGTACCCAGCGTAGCCGCCGAAAGGCGTAGCACAAAAGCATCGGTACCACCTGCACTGCTGCGTTGGTATACGTTGGCGGGTGTACAGGTGGAGCTGCTGCCACAAAAGTTAACCGTGCCGCTAAAGCTACCGGCTATATATACATTACCATTGCCCAGTGCCAGTGCCTGTGGTTCATCATCGCCGGTGCCGCCAAAACTTACCGCGCTGTTAAGCGCACCGGTACCGGTATCTATTTTCATTACCAGTATATCGCTGCCACCTGCTGTTACAGGCACAGCCGAAGCCCACACACCAATACGTGAATAGGTAGGCGCTACGGTAGCGTTGGTAGCACCTGTTACGTACAGGTAACCGGTAGCTGTATCAAACGCCAGGCTGCGCATTACCTGGTTGCCGGCACCTAACACACAGGCGGCCCAGCGCAGCGAGCCATCGGGATTATAGCGGGCAATGTAGCCATCGTAACCACCCTCGTTGTAATAAATATCGTTCATGGTAGGGCCAAACACCATTGATGAGCTGGTAAAACTACCCGCTACATATACCGTACCATCGGCGGTTACGGTTATTGCCTGTGCTTCATCATCGGTGCTGCCACCCAGACTTTTGGCCCACCGGTGATTTAGCGGCTGCGCCCACACTACAGCCGCACAC
>JBJOOW010000317.1:0-6719 GCA_046051095.1 Bacteroidota bacterium
TGCATTATTTTTTACTCTACTTACAACAATATCTATTCCTTCCTTTCTGAAGGAATAGAAAAACTTCCCGCCGAAGTTTATGACTTGGGGGGAATTAAATATAAATTCATGTTTTTCGATATATATAGCAGCTATTCTCATTTTCTATTATTATTTGCAAAATAGCAATTTTGTTATATTACATTTCATGTCTCGTTCAAGTATTCCGTGGAATCACCGCTCTTCTTCGGTCTTCCGCATTACCACTTCGAAGTTTATATGAATGAGAAGTCTCTGACTTCTTATATTGCCAATACAACATAAACAGCCGCCTATTTACCCCCCCCGCCTATTTTAGGCCTGGAGGTAAATACAATCTGGCTTAGCTGATAAAAAACTCTCCGTGCCCTCAGTGCTCTTAGTGGTTACACCTATTACATTTCTTAATGCACTCAATGCCCTAAATGGTTAGCAATGTATTTAACTACTCTCCCAACAGCATCCGGCAATAAGTTTTACCGGTAACAGTAAGTTCTTCGGTATTGCTATTTATGTGGTGCCGTAACACAACCGTATCGCCATTCATATCAAACTCAAGTTGCTGTGTTTTGGAGTTTAAACGGCCGTAATACTTCACCACATCGGCATTATCATGCTCCGAAAAAACCACCTGAAACTCATATTCGTACACCGGTATTACCTGCACATAGCTTTGCCCGTTGGTGTAATGCCCATAGTACTTATCGGCTATATTGCCGTAACTAATTTTAATGTAGGTATCTACAAACACGTTACCGGGCTCCACGGTTTTTAATATCATTTTATCGCTGGTCAGCTCCAGTATTTCGCTGGTCTTTTTTAAAACGTTGCCGTTTTTTTTGTAAACCATTTCGGTATATAGTTTACCGTCGCTCATCTCCCACTTTATACCGGTAAATAAATCCCAGTTAAGTAAATACAATTTACCACCGGGGTGTAGCTCGTACCCATCGTAGCCACCCATTTTGTTATCAATCCACCACAGTTGCCTTTTACCTGGCGGGGCCGTATTGGGTTGTTTAGTTAACCGCGAAAAGAAATTTCTGATAACCTGCATGCAGGCAATATATGTATTAGTTACTTAAACTGTACCGTGTAAACACAAACAGCCCATGGCTATCTGCCACGGGCTGTCTGCATTTTGTCTATGTTCCCGGTTCTATGTTCCTTGCTCTTTGTACTCCGCTCTATTTATCTATCTGCACTATCAGGTACTTGCTGGTTTTCCAAAACTCGTAGGGGTTGGTAATCTCCAGCGAAGCCACATGCTTTTTATCGGTACGCTTAATAGTGTACGAGTTGGCAGGGTGCAGGGTTAACACCTTTGCATCTTTGGCATCAATAGGTAACACCGTGGTTTTGGTAATGTCTATTTGCGTAAAGCCGCTGTTATCTACATCGCTTTTAATTACCTTATGTTTAATAACAGCACCCTCTTTAACCAGTATCTGTTTTTGCAGCAGGTTTTTCTGTGTATTAATTACATAGTAAGCGGTATTAAGCTTTTCGGTTTGCTCGTACACTACTTTATCTTTCTCCATACCCTCTTCTACCAGTTGTGTAATACGGTCTTTCTGGTTGGTAATGGTGGTGTTAAGGCCTGTAATAGCATCGTTCAACTCGGCTATTTGTTTGTCTTTCTCCTCCAGTTGTAGCTTAAGTGTAGCCATCAGCTTTTCTAGCCCCGCTACTTTACTACCCGAGGCACGCAGCCTTTTGCTTAATGCATCCAGCCGTTCACGGTTCTGCTGCATCAGGTCTTTTATATTAGCAATATTCTCATTTATGCGCACCAGCTGTGTTTTGCGCAGGTCGGGGTTAGCGGTAGATTTTTGCACATTGCGTTTACTGGTGTCAATAGCATTCAGGTTCGCTTCTATCTGGTTCATCTCGTCCATAAAAAACGTTATCACGCTATCCTGCTGCTGGTTGGTGCTTTGCAACGCCTGGTTTTCGCTCTCCTTCTGTGCCACATCTTTCTGGTAATCGTGGCAGGCCGTAAGTAGTAGTACTACCGGCAAAATTTTAATTAAGCTTTTCATGATTGTGATGGTTTAATTACGTTAAATAATTGGTTACATCACATAATGCAAAAGCACTGCCACCCCACATCACTTAACTATTGTAAATACAGCTATACTGTTAATTAACAACACATTACATTATATATTAAATAAAAACAGGGCAGCAGATACATTACCCAATACGGGCTTAAACAGGGCAATTAATTCCCCACTTTTGCGGTATATCTAAAATAGCAAACCACACCCGCACGTACAAACTTTACACTGCCGCTAAAAACTATGGGGTTTAATATCCAGAATCTTCAATTTTGCACTTACCATAAATTAGATGCAGTTTCGCTCATGCTTTAAACTACCTACATTATTTTATGCTAAGCAGGTATTACCAACACTATCACTCGTTCATGTTGTAAATTTCGGCAAACGGCGCTTAACAGAGGCCAAACAAATAAAAGGTGCTTAACAAACTCCTTTTCGCCTATAAATAACGGTAGCTAACCTATAAAGCTTAGGAATACTTGTAGTGTATAGTATATCTTTAAACCGTGTTTAAAAAGAAATTCCTTCCTGCTTTGCTGCACGTACTGGCGTGGAGCATGTTTTTTTTGATACCGTTTATTTCGGCCGACCACAAACCTATGCCCCATAAGGCAGATTTTATACCACATACCCCACCGGTTTGGGCTTATGTAGTTACCGACATTAGTTTGTTAGTGTTATTCTATTTCAACTATTTGCTGCTGTTTCCGCACTATTTTAAAAACCGCAGGTTTGTTACATATGGCATTGCACTGTTACTTACAACATTTATAATTTATGCAATACAGGATTATGTGCGATTTTACAGCATGAGCATACCTGCACATAATGGCGAGGCGTGGGAGTATCACCTGCATCTGGGTCCGTTTATTTCTATATTTTTTCTTGTTGTAGTGTTGGGCACAGGTTTACGTGCCGCCGAAGAATGGCTGAAAGCCGAGCAACGTAACAAAGAGATAGAAACCGAAAAACTGGATGCTGAGTTGGCATCGCTGAAAGCACAAATTAATCCGCACTTTTTATTTAATGCGCTTAATACTATTTACTCACTTACCATTACCGAATCGGATAAAGCAGGCGAAGCCGTAGTTAACCTGTCGAAAATGATGCGCTATGTAATGCATGACTCTCAGCAAAACGTTGTAGCACTAACTGCCGAGATAGACCACCTGGGTTATTATATCGATTTTCAGAAAATGCGCGTTAACCCCAACGTAACTATCCTGTTTTCTAAAAACATTGATACACCTGAAAGATACACCATTGCTCCGCTTATATTAATACCGTTTATAGAAAATGCTTTTAAGCATGGTATAAGCACGCAACAAAACTGCACCATACAAATACAGTTAGATGTATACAACGGCCAGTTGGTAATGCAGGTAACAAACCAAATTTACCGCTCGCAAAGTATAGATAACAGCAATGCAGGTATTGGCATAGCCAACACACAACGCCGGTTAGGCCTGGTATACCCCGGTAGCCACGACCTTAAAATTACAGAAGAAAATAACACCTATACCGTTAACCTTAAAATTAAGCTGGTATGATAAATTGTGTAGCAGTTGATGATGAGCCGCTTGCGTTAGAGATATTAAAAAAATTCTGCTCGCACACTGCCGGTATGCAAATGGTAGAAACATTTACCAACCCCTTTGCAGCGGCTACCTACCTTAACAACAACAAAGCAGATTTACTTTTTCTCGATATTCAAATGCCCGAATTGAACGGCATACAGTTATATAAATCGCTTAAACAACCGCCGCCTGTAATTTTTACCACGGCGTTTAGCGAGTATGCGGTAGAAGGGTTTAACCTGGATGCGTTGGATTATTTGCTAAAGCCAATAGAGTACGCCCGTTTTATTAAAGCAGTAAATAAAGCCACCGAGTACATTAAGCATCAGCAATCGGCACAAAACGTAAGGCAGGATGATTTTATATTTTTAAAGAGCGAATACCAGTTGGTAAAAATAGAGTTTAACGACATACTTTATTTTGAAGCGCTGGATGATTATGTTAAAGTAATAACCACCAAATCGGTTAAGCCGGTACTTTCATTGCTATCAATGAAAGCACTGTTAGAAAAACTACCGGCATCTAAATTTGTACGGGTACATCGTTCGTACATAGTACCACTTAGCCGAATAGAAAACGTGCGTAATAAACGCATAAAGATTGGCGAGAAGTATATACCCGTAGGCGATAGCTACAGCAACAGCTTTTTCGAAGCGCTTAACTCGCTGAAATAGCCAGCAACACCATCGTTGTATTTACCGGCTTTACCGATAAAAATTCCCTGCCGGCCTATCGCACACATATTTGCTGCAATGCCATGCGTAACTAGCGTTACATAAACAGGCAACTTAACGCCATGTATTATGTGCAGAACGATAATAAGTAACAACCGGCAGCAAAAAATTAAACGCAGAATTATTATAGCCATTTTGCTGGCTGTTGCCCAGGCAGCCTGTGCCCAGTTATGCACCGGTAACCTTGGCGAACCTATTGTAAAAATAGATTTTGGTGCCGGTAGCAGTACACATGCCGGTGCGTTGGGCTCCGGTATTACCAGCTATACATATTCCTCTGCCGATTTTCCGTACGATGGCAGCTATACTGTAGAAAATTCTACTGCTGGTTCGGGTAGCGTGTGGTGGAGCACCAAAGACCATACCGGTAACAGCGGCGGTTACATGATGGTTGTTAATGCAAGCCTGTCTAAAACCGATTATTTTTATAAAAATACAGTAACGGGCTTATGCCCCAACACAACATACGAGTTTGCTGCCTGGGTAATTAACCTGCTACGCTCGCGCGATATTAGCCCGCCTAACCTTACGTTTACTATAGAAACCACCAATGGTACCGTACTGGCTACCTATAACAGTGGTACTATACCACTTACCAGCAGCCCTATATGGAAACAGTATGGTTTTTATTTTACAACACCGGCCGGCACCAACACCGTAGTATTGCGCATACGCAATAACAGTAACGGCGGCGCTCCCGCCAACGATCTGGCGCTGGATGATATTACATTCAGGGCATGCGGCCCCAACCTTACCGCTTATATAAACGGTGTATCGGCTACACGTGGTTGCGAAAACAGCCTATCGCAGGCTACGTTAACTGCAGATATTTCTTCGGGTTATGCCAACCCGCAATTGCAGTGGCAAATGAATACCGGTAGTGGCTGGACAGACGTTTACAACGGCACCACAGCCACGTTTGTTTTTCAGATAAATAATTTGCCGGTAAATACCGTTATATCGTTCAGGCTTGCAATTGCCGAACAGGGCAATATATCATCGCCTTATTGCCGTGTATACTCTAACGAAGTTACCTTAACTGCCGACCCGTTGCCGGTAGCAGCTTTCGAAATTTCTGACATTGCCTGCAAGGGGCATACGGCTACGTTCTACAGTCTGTTACAGGGCAGGTATTCATACACCTGGTATTATGGCGATGGCACCAGCGGTACAGCTCCCTGGCATATCTACAACCAAACAGGTGTTTATCAGGTAAGCATGGTAGCCACATCTATATACGGGTGTACAGATAGTACCGATACAGCAACAACAGTTATAGTATACGATATACCCCATGCCGAAATTACTGCTACACCCGACGACACAACCATATATGCACCCGAAGTAATAGTAACCGACCTTAGCACCGGTGGCATAAGTTGCCTGCTTAACTGGCAGGACGGCGATGAAACAGACTGCACGGATAACATACACACCTATAAAAAAGCAGGCACCTACAATATAATGCAGGTAGTAACCAACCAATACGGATGTACAGATACAGCTTACTACAGCATACATAAAAAGCCCGAGTACTTATTTTTTGTGCCTAACGCGTTTACACCTAACGGCGATGGCAACAACGATTATTTTAAGCCAGAATACCTGGGCGTGTTCAGTTATACCATGCAGATATTTAACCGCTGGGGTGAAAAAATATTCGAATCGGCAGAGGTAGATAACGGATGGGATGGCACTTACAAATCGGTACTGCAACAGCCGGGCGTTTATGTATACCAATTACTTTTTCGCGATGAAAAATACCTGGAGTGGCACCAATACCGCGGCAGTGTAACGCTGTTACGTTAAAAGCATTAACCTGTATACAAGCACCTTTACCGGTAAAAAAAGGCAACTCGCCTATCGCAGTTTGCAACAGGTACACTTTAGCAAATTTTTAGCGCTAACAATCAGTTACGTGAAACAGTTAGCCGCATTACTTATTATACTATCTATCTGCTATTGCACAGTTTCTGCCCAGGATATGGCAGCAGTAAAAGTACAGCAATACAAAATGTTTAATGGCACGCTTAACGATGCCCTTACCCGTTTTTCTGCCGACTATAACCTGCGGTTTGATTACGATACTGCTGCTTTTAAAAATGTAGATTTTGAATGGGTGTTTTCATCATCTTCTTTTTTATACGAGTGGAAAGAGATTGTAAAACAATACAAGCTTAAATACGAAGTAAATGCCGATGGGCTAATACGCGTTTATTTAATAGAGCAACTTAAAAACGCCACTGTAGTTACCGAAACCCAAACATATGCAGGTGGGTCGCAAAAGAAAAACATAACCGTAACCGGTAAAGTATTTGATGAAAAGA
>JBJOOW010000318.1:0-2953 GCA_046051095.1 Bacteroidota bacterium
GGTGTAGCTACTACGCTGGATGAGATTTCGAGCATAGAGGTATATATTAAAGAAACCGGTACTTCGGGCGATGGTACCCAAATTGCTTACTCGCCAACCATAGCTAACGGAGCCACTGAAATACAGCTAAACCTAAACGGTACCGACCTGAAAGATGTAGTAACCAAAGATATGACCCTTACCGTAAAGGTGCTTAACAAAGCCAGCGGCAATACGCAAAAAGCCTGCTTAACTTTAACCAACGGTATAGTAGATGTATCGGTAAAACAATAAGCTTAACGGCCATAAATAAAAAAGGCGCTTCAACCGAAGCGCCTTTTTTATTTGTACGTGCTGCAAGCAATTACATGCTAAGTGCTTTGTTAGCGTAGCGTTTACGTTCGTTTTCGGTCAGGTATATTTTACGTAAACGAATAGATAGTGGTGTAACCTCTACATACTCATCTTCCTGTATATACTCCATGCTTTCTTCCAGGCTCATACGTATTGGTGGCGGCAGGGTAGATTTATCATCGGTACCCGAAGCACGGAAGTTGGTAAGCTGCTTGGCCTGTACTACGTTTACAACCAGGTCGCCGCTTTTGCTGTACTCACCAATAATCTGCCCTTCGTACACATCTACGCCCGGCTCTATAAAGAATTTACCACGGTCGGTAAGTTTATCCATACTGTAAGCAGTAGCACGGCCGGTTTCTTTAGCTAAAATAGTACCGTTGATACGCGAAGGTATTTCGCCACGTACAGGCTGGTACTCTTTAAAGCGGTGAGCCATAATGGCCTCGCCGGCAGTGGTGTTAAGTATCAACGTACGCAGGCCTATCAAACCACGGCTTGGTATTTCAAACTCTATGTGCATCATGTCGCCTTTTGGTTCCATAACCAGCAGGTCGCCTTTGCGCTGGGTAACCAGCTCTATACACTTACCGGCAACTTCTTCGGGCGAGTCAATAGTCAAAATCTCAACAGGCTCGTGTTTCTGGCCGTTTATTTCTTTTATAAGTACGCGCGGGTTGCCAATGCTAAGCTCGTAACCTTCGCGGCGCATAGTTTCTATAAGTACGCTTAAGTGCAGGATACCACGGCCAAATACGTTAAACTTCTCCGGCGATTCAGTGTCCTCTACACGCAAAGCCAGGTTTTTCTCCAGCTCTTTATATAGTCGCTCGCGTATTTTTTGCGAGGTAACGTGCTTACCTTCTTTACCAAAAAACGGTGATGTGTTAGTGGTAAATATCATACTCATAGTAGGCTCATCTATATGTATAGGTGGCATAGCCTCCGGGTTTTCTATATCGGCAATGGTATCGCCAATATCAAAACCTTCTACACCCAGTACTGCGCATATATCGCCACACTCTACTTTCTCTACTTTCAGTTTGCCCAGGCCGCTGAACACGTAAAGTTCTTTTACCTTGCTTTTTACCTGTTTGCCATCGCGTTTCATAAGCATTACCTGCTGGCCGGTAGTTATGCTGCCACGTGTAATACGGCCTATGGCCACACGGCCCAGGTACGATGAGTAATCGAGCGAGGTAATCTGCATCTGCACAGTACCATCCTGTATGGTAGGGGCCGGTATGTGGCCAATAATTTCGTCTATCAGGTAGGTAACATCTTCGGCAGGGTGCTTCCAGTCGCCTCCCATCCAGCCTTTTTTGGCCGAACCGTAAACGGTAGGGAAGTTTAACTGGTTTTCGTTGGCACCCAGGTTAAACATCAAATCGAATACGCTTTCGTGTACTTCTTCGGGGCGGCAGTTTTCTTTATCTACTTTATTGATTACCAGTATTGGTTTTTTGCCCAAAGCTATAGCTTTAGAAAGTACATAGCGGGTTTGTGGCATAGGGCCTTCAAAAGCATCTACCAGCAACAGTACGCCATCGCTCATATTTAATACGCGCTCTACCTCGCCACCAAAGTCGGCGTGGCCGGGAGTATCTATGATATTGATTTTTATGCCTTTATACTCAACCGAAACGTTTTTGGCCAAAATGGTGATACCTCTTTCGCGCTCAAGGTCGTTATTGTCTAGTATTAATTCGCCGGTTTGCTGGTTTTCGCGGAAAAGAGCGCACTGGTGCATGATTTTATCAACCAAGGTGGTTTTACCGTGGTCAACGTGAGCAATAATGGCAATGTTCCTGATGTTTTGGTTACGCATAATTTGTTTTGTGTTTACCCACCTAAAAGCCCCGCTTTTTTACCGGCCTTTTAATTGGAGGCGCGAATGTAGGTATTTTGCCCGACAACTCCTTTATATACCTCAACTAAATGCCCACTTAACACACTGTTAGCGCATAATTAACAACCAGTAAGCTGTAAAAGGTGATTTTGACCCGTTTACGCCAGGGCTCATGTTAAACAAATACGCTATTTAGTTGTTGTAGCAAATAGGCTAATCAGATGAAAAAATGGTTGATATGTATTAGGATGCTGCTATTTGCTGATATATAAAACCAATTATGTTTGTACGCCATGCCGCTTATATTAAATGTTGAAACAGCTACACAGGTGTGCTCGGTTTGCCTTAGCCGCGATGGAGAGGTGATTGACTACCGTGAGGATACCAGCGGCAACAGCCACGCAAGGGTACTTACAACATTTATTAACCAGCTTTTTACCGATAATAATCTGCCTATGGCCGATTTGTCGGCTGTGGCTGTTAGTGCCGGGCCCGGCTCGTATACAGGTTTGCGCATTGGCACATCTGTAGCCAAGGGCTTGTGTTACGCTTTAAATATACCTTTAATTGCAGTGCCTACCTTACAGGCCTTGGCTGCTGGTATACAAAGCAAGGCTGGTATACAGGCTGATGCCTGTTATATGCCTATGATAGATGCGCGCCGTATGGATGCCTATGTGGCCGTGTATGATAGCAACCTGAACGAAATAGAGCCGGCAGCCTGTTTGACGCTCGCAAATGAGTTTGAAAATAAGTTAAAAACATTAGGCC
>JBJOOW010000319.1:0-8919 GCA_046051095.1 Bacteroidota bacterium
TTACGCTCCTTCGGGTAATCGGCAAATTTTTGCAGGTACCATTTGTGGTGATCCATAGCACGCGGCAGCAGGTTTACTATTGTCCAGAAAGGGAAGCTGTAACCTGGTAGCGAGTTTATCATTATACCAAAGCCAATCCACTCTACCATCTCGCCAAATAAGTTAGGGCAGCTGATGTATTTAAACAGAAAGCCCTGCGGTATTTTGTAGCCTGTTTCGCCGGGCTTACGCAGGTTAATAAGCATAAAATCGCTTTTAACATTAATGAACACACCGCTTATAAAAATGATTAACCCCGTAATAAACACAGGCGAAAAGAAATAATCGTCGCCATAGTTGCCGCCTATATTACCCAGGTAGTAGCCTAGTATAAACGTGTTGCATACGTTAAACCCAATAGCAGAGCCGGTAATTACCAGCGGCATTTTTTTGCCCTGTGTGTTGGTTAAAAACGGAAATATGTACGACCGGTAAATGTAATGCGCCATATATAAGCCGTAGAAAAAGTAACTGGTGTTTGTTTTCTGCAAGGTACCGGTCCAAAACCAGTAGCTTATAAAGAAAGGCGCAAAGCCTTCCATCAACATCCAGCCAAGTTGGTTGGGTATCATCGGCCCCCAGGTATCTACCGTGTGGCGGCCGTACGGTGCGGTTTTACGTTGCAATACTATAAAGGTAACTACACCTAAAAGTAACCATGCGTAAAGCAGGTAATGGTATATCTCTATTGTCATATTCTTTAGTTATTCATTGCCAATATTCAGTTGTCAAACAACAACTAATTTGTCGTTTAGTTTGAGAATTGATAATTAAAAATTGGTCATTAAATAGTTAGTCCTCCATCTACACTTATCACCGTGCCCGATATAAACTGCGCCTCATCGCTCGCCAGAAAAGCGTAGCAGTTAGCTACATCTTCTGGTTTGCCCAGTTTTTTTAATGGCACTTTTTCGGTCATCATCTCAATTACCTTAGGTGGGATAGTGGCAATCATGTCGGTAGCAATAAAGCCGGGGGCCACTGCATTTACAGTAATATTGTTTTTACCCAGCTCCCGCGCCCAGGTTTTGGTTAAACCAATAACGCCCGATTTGGTGGCAGCATAATTGGTTTGTCCGTAGTTGCCGTACAGCCCTACAATAGATGAGGTATTGATAATACGGCCGTAGTTGTGGGCTATCATTACCGGTGCAATAGCTTTGGTGCAATTAAATACACCGCTCAGGTTTACATCCACTACCTGTTGCCATTGCTCAAAAGTCATTTTTAATAAACTGGCATCGCGGGTAATACCGGCATTGTTTATCAGTATATCTATTTTGCCAAACTGCTCCAGTATAACCTTAACCGATGTTTCAATCTCTTCGGCATTGGTAGTGTTTACTTTGTAAAAGTGTATGCGGCCTTCGTATTGTTTCAGTGTGTTTTCATCGGGGTGTTTTACATCCCATACTATTACGCTGGCACCTTCGCTGGCAAACTTAATGGCTGCGGCAAGGCCTATACCGGCAGCGCCGCCGGTAATTACGGCTACCCTGTTTTCAAATCTTTTCATACCGTGAAAATATAAATGCTCCGCCAAACCACACCGGTAGTTTTTTTGCAGGGTATATAAAACAAAAAAGCCTCCCGATAACATCGGGAGGCTTTTCTATTGGTAGCGTAATAACGTTAATTACTCAACCGAAATGTTTTTAGATGCAAAACCAGTAGCGGTTCTTAGCTGTATGGTATACAGGCCTTTGCTGTACTGGCTAACATTTACTGTAGTATTGTATAAGCCCATTACATCAATGTTTTCGTTGTAAACAACGCGGCCGGTTACATCAATTACACGCAGTTCGCCATTTATACGGCCACCGGCGTTTAACGATATCTGGAACACACCATTGTTAGGGTTAGGGTATACCGATAAGGCAGCGTTTAATTCGGTATTAAGCGAGTTAATACCGGTTGTGCAGCTGGCGCCTTGCTCAATTACATGCAGCGAGTAATCGCCGAATGGAGAGTAACGGTTAAGGTTGCCTCTTCTTACATATGGGGTATCAATATTATAACCGGCTACGCTGGCTTGTGCACGCAGGTAAGCAGTACCCCATGCAGTAAGTGGGTAAGTGCCTGCAGCCTCGGTAGTGGTGCCTGCAAAATTAACGCAACCATTACCACCACCGTAAATTACAGCTGGTGCCCAGGTTGTTACTATGCCGGCAGGTGCGCCTGTTATCGAGTCAAGTATTACAGAATCTACTCTAAAAGTAGCGTTTACTGTAAAGCCAGATATGGTGATAGTTGTATCGCCTGTCTCCTGTATTTTGCCTTGCACAGTCTGGTTGTAAGCTACGCTTCTTTCTATGCATGGCAGGTTAGCGGCAGTAGGGGTAACGCCCGGTGTTGTCTGGGCATTGGCATCAACAGTACATTGTGCTTGTATCGAGCCGGCAAACATGGCCAGGGCAGCGATGATGGTGTAAACCTTTTTCATTTTTTCTTCAGGGATTTTTTTTGTTTTTAAGTGTATGAAATAGAGCAATTATTATTCTATCGAAATGTTTTTGCTGGCAAAGCCTTCGGCTGTTCTAAGCTGCAGGGTGTAAAGGCCTTTGCCCATTTGCTGCAGGTTTATAGACGAAAGATATAAACCTACTACATCCAGTTGCTGGCTGTATACTTTACGGCCGGTAACATCTACTACTACTATTTCGCCGTTCAATCTTCTGCCGGCATCTATACGCACGTTAAACACACCGTTGTTAGGGTTAGGGTAAACCTGTAATAGTGCGTTTAGTTCAGAGCTGAAATCGTTAATGCCTTGTACCGGGCGGCAAGGTGCACCTTGCTCAATTACATCTACCGATGCGCTGAATGGATTTTGTGGCTGGCTTTGTATCATAGCCAGGTCAATAGTGGTATCGCCATCAAAGTACGGAGGGAAAGCAAAGCCATGAAGGGTCATAGTGCCGTGGAATATTAACGGGTAGTTGCCGGCTGGGTCGTTAGTAGTGCCGTATAAAAGGCCGCAGGCATTATCGCCACCGTAAATAATGCCGTTGTAAGGATTAATTACATAGTTCAAACCGTTTGGTAAACCGGTAATAGAATCGAATACAACCGAATCAACTGTAAGTACAAATGGTATTGGTGCACCAAAGTCCTGCAGGTCAACCGAGGTAGGTACTTTTATCTGCAATACCTGGCTGTACGATGTACCACGTTCTACACATGGTAAACTATCGGGGCGTGGCGAGAAAAATGCAGTGTTGCTCGAATCAATAGTACAGGTAGCGCCTGCAAAAAGTAAATGGGTGCTTAGCAGTGCAGCTACGAATAAAAAGTAGATTTTTTTCATGTTTGGTTTTTTGACCCTGTGAAAATAGAAAAGTTAATGACTAATAGGGTGAATTTTAACGCATTTAGGCGCTTCTAATTAACAGTTAATCAAGGCTTAAAATACAACAGCCCGGTGGCTGTATGCTACCGGGCTGTTGGGTTAATTGGCTTACTGGCAATTAGTTTAGTTTACCTACCATGGTAGTAGGGTCCACCCACTCATCAAATTGCTCCGATGTAAGGTAGCCTAAATCGATAGCCGTTTGTTTAAGGGTTTTGCCTGTTTTATGGGCAGTTTGCGCTATTTCGGCTGCTTTGTAGTAGCCTATTTTGGTGTTTAGCGCAGTAACCAGCATCAGCGAGTTGTTCAGGTTGTTTTTAATGTTCTCCTCTATTGGCTTAATACCAACCGCACATTTATCGTTAAACGATACACATACATCGCCTATCAGGCGTGCACTGTGTAAAAAGTTGTAAATCATTACAGGTTTAAACACGTTTAGCTCAAAGTGCCCTGTTGCGCCACCTACGTTAATGGCTACATCGTTACCCAAAACCTGTGCGGCTACCATGGTCATGGCCTCGCATTGGGTAGGGTTTACTTTACCCGGCATAATAGATGAACCCGGCTCGTTATCGGGTATAAACAACTCGCCAATACCACAGCGTGGGCCCGATGCCAGCAGGCGTATATCGTTGGCTATTTTCATCAGCGAGCACGCTACGGTTTTAAGGGCACCGTGTGCTTCTACTATGGCATCGTGTGCGGCCAGTGCTTCAAATTTATTTTCGGCAGTTACAAAAGGCAGACCGGTAAGGTTAGCTATATGTTTGGCAACGTTTATATCGTACCCCTCAGGCGTATTAATACCGGTACCTACGGCGGTGCCACCCAGTGCCAACTCGCTCAGGTGCGCCATAGTGTGCTCAATAGCTTTAATGCCGTGGTTAAGCTGCGAAACATAACCCGAAATCTCCTGGCCCAGTGTTAGCGGGGTAGCATCCATTAA
Source organism: Bacteroidota bacterium (assembly GCA_046051095.1). Taxonomy (GTDB): domain Bacteria; phylum Bacteroidota; class Bacteroidia; order Chitinophagales; family LD1; genus Bog-950. Next base: position 4,338 of record JBJOOW010000319.1, read on the forward strand.
GTGCGTACGGCCTATTTTAACCACGCCCATAAACTCTTTGCTTTTGGCTGCCAGCGTATCGCGCAGGGTTTTAATGCCCGGCAGGGTTACCTCTACCAGTATTTTGTAGGCAGCTATGTGCATAGCCGTTGGGAACGTATCGTTACTGCTTTGCGATTTGTTTACATCATCATTCGGGTTCAGGTGTTTTTTCTCATCCAGCAGGCTGCCACCCATCAGTACGTGTGCGCGGTAAGCTACTACTTCGTTAACGTTCATGTTGCTTTGCGTACCCGAACCGGTTTGCCATACTACCAGCGGAAACTGGTCGTCCAGCTTGCCTGCCAGTATTTCGTCGCACACCTGGCCAATAATATCGGCTTTGGCTTTATCCAGCACACCGGCCTCCAGGTTAGTAAGTGCAGCTGCTTTTTTTAGGTAGGCAAACGCGCGTATAATCTCTTTAGGCATTTTATTAATGTCCTGCGCTATTCTGAAGTTATCGATAGAGCGTTGGGTTTGTGCGCCCCAGTAAACGTTGGCGGGTACCTCTACCACACCCATCGTGTCTTTTTCTTTACGAAATTCCATGCTGCAAATATTTTGAATGATGAATAATTAATTGCGGTTTACTTGCCGGTAAAGTTGGCTTTGCGTTTTTCTAAAAATGCTTTGGTGCCTTCGGCAAAATCTTCGGTAGCTACGCATTTGCCAAACAGTTCTATCTCGGTATCAAAACCATCTATACCCGATTTAAAGTGGGCGTATACGCTTTGCACTACCTGTGCAATAGCGTAAGGTGCCATAGCAGTTATTTTAAGCAACATAGCGCGGCTTACTTCCAGTAGTTCTACGGTTTGCACTACATCGTTTACCAAACCAAGTTTTTCGGCGCAGGTAGCATCTATGGTATCGCCGGTCATTAGTAGTTCCAGCGCTTTGCCTTTGCCAATTAGCTGGGTAAGGCGTTGGGTGCCACCATAGCCGGGTATAATGCCCAGTTTAACTTCGGGCTGGCCAAACTTGGCGTTTTCGCTGGCTATACGTATGTGGCAGGCCATGGCTAACTCGCAACCACCGCCCAGTGCAAAACCGTTAACGGCAGCTATAATAGGTTTGCCGCTCATTTCTATTTTATCAAACACATCATGGCCGCGTTGTGCCAGGGCTTTGCCCTGCTCGGCGTCCATACCCTTAAACTCCGATATATCGGCACCGGCAACAAACGCTTTGGGGCCTTTGCCGGTAATAATTACGCCCTTAATATCGGCGTTGGCGTACACCTCGTCTATTACCTCGTTTAGCTCGGCAATTACGGTTTTGTTAAGTGCGTTTAATTTGTCTTCGCGGTTAATGGTAATGGTAAGTATACCATCGGTTAGGTCGGTTAGTAGCGTAGTGTACTGTTTCATTTGTTTTTTAATTGCGGGTGCAAATGTAGACGGCATATTGAAACGGCAAAATGACTTTTGTTGAAAACAGCCGACGTGCAAAATTGCGTTACCTGCTTAAACGCAAATAGCCCCTTGGTTACAGGTTAAACTGCAACTAAGGGGCTATACACTTAAAAGCTGTTTCTACATACCCAACTCATCGGCACTTGGGCCGTAGCTGCCGGGTATAGGTACATTCAGCAGGCGTAAAAACACACCCAACTGGGCGCGGTGGTGTACCGTTTGGCAAAACGCCGATACACGTAAGGCCTCTAATCGGCTGCTGGTAAAGTAGATAATATCTCCATTACGCATCGTCCAGTTTTCTTCCAGTTCAGCTTCGGTAGCTTTTTTCAGTCGCTCTAAACCAATAGCTACGTTTTTGTCAAACTCGGCCAGCAGGTCGGTAGTGTTGTTAATGGTAGTTGGCTTGTAAGGGAACGTAGCAAAATCCAGCTCGGGTGTGTTGAGCGTAAGGGCTACCCAGCCGGGTAACTCGGCAATGTGGTTGCTAAGCTGTAGCAAGCTCATGCTTTTGGCATGTGGGCGCCAGTCAAACTTGTCGGCAGGAATAATGCTTAACATTTTACGGGTGGTAGCGGCTTCGCTTTCCATTTCTTTTACCAGTACAGGTACAATTTGCATAGTGGTTGTTTTTTTGTTCGGTGCAAAACAACAACCGGGCACTGACAGCCCTATGTCAGTGGGGTGAAAGAAAATTTTAAAAAGATTTTTTGTTTGTTGATAATACCCGGTAATGATTACAGGCGGCACCTATGGTGCGCAGCTACTGTTTTTGTTTTTTGCTACAAACGGCCGACCACTACGTGGTGTTAATTGAAATTGTAAGTAGCGCGTAAATGCTCCGTAGGAGCCATCTGTTTGTAGAAATTGAAATGCCATAGTTGTTGCGCACCGTAGGTGCCGCCTGTGTGCCTACGATATTTAATACGTTACCGGCAGCTCTTTCATATACTCGGCCAGCGGTATATGCTCTGTAATGGTAAATGGTGTATTTAAACACCGCAAGTGCTTAATACGCGATACACGGAAATCGCGGTACTCTTTACGGCTATGGCACCAGGCTATTAAATGCCAGCTAAAGGCATAAAAAATAAGGCCTATGGGTTCTACCTTTCGTTTACTGCTAATGTTGTTGGTATTGGTGTACTCCAGCTCCAGCATAGTACGTGCCGTAATGGCCTGTTGTATGCTGGTAAGGTATTCGTAACCCGGCACTATGCACGCCGGAAACTGGGTTTTTATCTGGCTGTTAAGGCTTTCCAGTGTTTCTTTCTGCGGGCCACGCAGCACAGCATTTATTTTGCTAAGTGCCGATGAGTAATGTTTTTGTATTGATTTATCGCCAAACACATTTACCAGATGTTCCATCAGCATCAGCGCGCTGGCCTCATCGGTAGTAAACGATACCGGCGGCAGAAAAAACTCGTTCATTACAAAGTAGCCTTTGCCGGGTTCAAAACCTATAGGTATGCCCTGTTCGCCCAGCGCTTTAATATCGCGGTATACGGTACGTATGCTAATGCGGTATTTCTCGGCAATTTTTTCGGCGCTAACATACTTACGGCTTTGCAGCAGTGTAACTATACCCAGTAAGCGGTCAATGCGGTTCATAATAAGTATGTGTTAATCTTCCTCATAGGTTACTTTCTTTACTTCTTCTTTCTCCGGTTTCTTTTTGCAAGAAAATAAGCTGCGAAATGATGGTAAATCCGGTACGTCTATAATTAATTCAAGATTAAGTTTCTGTGCTATCAGGTGTGCAATGTTGGCAATTTCTTTGTCATCAATACTGCCTCGTATTATTTTATAAATGCCGGTTTCGGTTTCTGAATCGGAGATTAATGCCAGGTAATCGTAAATATAACTGCTTCCTTTACCGTGTAGTTTTAATACTTTAATACAAGTTACATTATTCGGGTTAATGTCATATTTCTCTCTTACCCGTATGGTTTTCGCATCGTTATCTATTTCAATCATGCACTTACACCGCTGAGTTCTGTATAGGTAAATAGATACACCAGCTACAATCAAAAAGATTGATAAGCCTACTTCTGTTGAATGTGGGGCTTCTCCCAATAAAATGAACAATGGTGCAAACATTATAGAGAATAAAGCCATTGCAACTACCTTGGTTTTTTTGTAAGCCAGGTTTTCTCTAATAACTATTTTGTAGTTAACTACCAGTATGTCGTATTGATTACCAAAGGGCCACATATTAAAAACTACGGTGCTGCTGTACCCACTCTGTAATGTAACCGGTTATTTTGCTGGTAGGTGTACCCGGAGGGAACAACTCACCACAACCCGCTTCACGTAGTTTATGCATATCGTCGTCGGGTATAATACCGCCGCCGGTAAGCAGTACATCATCCAGCCCCTTCTCTTTCATAAGTGCCAGCACCTTCGGAAAAACAGTATTGTGTGCACCACTCAATATGCTAATGCCTATGGCGTCTACATCCTCCTGCAGAGCGGTGTTTACCACCATCTCGGGTGTTTGGCGCAGGCCGGTGTATATTACTTCCATGCCGGCATCTTTAAGGGCACTGGCAATTACTTTGGCGCCGCGGTCGTGGCCATCCAGCCCCACTTTGGCTACTAATATGCGTATTGGTCTTTTCATGTAGTGGTACAAAAATAAAAATGCGGAACGAAGTTATATCCGTTCCGCATTTAATATGCATTAGCCCGTTGGCTTTTTTCTAGTAATCATCATCAAAGCCGCCGCCGCCAAAGTCGTCGTCTTCGCTAAAATCGTTGAAATCATCGAAATCATCATCGTCGTACTCATCGCTTTTAGCAGCCTTACGGCCTTTACCCGATGAACGTTTTTCGATAATATCATCAAACTCTTCCAGGTCTTTCATCGATTTAAGGTCATCTACAGAAGGTTCTTCTTCTGTTTCTTCCTCATCGGTAGCCTCGTAATCGTCTGTTTCTTCTATATCGTCATCGTCGTCTTCATCCTCGTCGTCATCGTCATCCACACTTCTTTTCGAGCCTCTTTTCGGCTTGTCATCATCGTCATCTTCCTCTGCACTTTTCTTGGCAGATTTTTTTAGTTTGCTGTCATCATCCTCATCGCTCTTTTTTTTGCGGGCCATGGTTTCTGTTTTTAAAGGTTTAATGGATTTTGTACGGTAAAT
>JBJOOW010000320.1:0-6234 GCA_046051095.1 Bacteroidota bacterium
ATAATAACCACCCCGTCTCGCCTTCGGCGAGCCACCCCTCCTTGAATGCCGTCCCGCCTTGGCGGGGCGAAGGAGGGGAACCAAACAACAGGTATTATTTTTTAGCTCGCTGCATACTGGCTTCGTACAGTACTATACCGGCACTAACCGAAACGTTGAGCGATTCGGTTTTGCCGGCCATAGGTATGCGCAGGCGCTGATCGCAGGCGCGTAAAATTTCTTTAGATACACCTGTACCCTCCGAACCCATTACAATGGCACAAGGCACTGTAAAATCTGCCTTAGCTATTTCGGTAGATTGATTCATCTCGGTACCGTATACGCGTATACCGTTGGTTTTTAAAAAATTTACTGCCGATGTAAGGCTCTTTTCGCGTATCACCATTATGTTATTCAGTGCGCCGGCACTGGCTTTCATAGCCTCGGCATTTATTTGTGCCGCACCCTGTGCCGGTATAATAATAGCATGAGCGCCCAGGCACTCGGCCGAGCGGGCAATGGCACCAAAATTACCTACATCGGTAATACCATCCAGCACTACCAGCAACGGTGTTTGGCCATTGGCATACACACTGTGCAGTACGTCATCAATAGTATAGTAATCTATTATAGAAAGAAAACCAATTACACCCTGTATGTTGGCTTCGCGGTGTTTGCTGTATTTCTGCGCTACACTCTCAAGCTTCTCTTTAGGTACATTCTGGGTAGGTGTATCGGTTTGTTTAGCCAGGTTTTGTATCTCTCTTATCTCATCGCCGGCAGCATTTTTAAGCAATAGTATTTTATCAAAACGCTTACCTGCTTTAAAAGCTTCTATAACCGGCTTGCGGCCAAAAATGCAAAAGTGTTGTTTGGTATTATTCATAATTACAATGGCGTTAGCCTATATAAACATAAAAAACAAATAGCAACCCTTAAGGGTTGCTATTTGCCATATTGTTAGTTGGTACTGTTAACGTTGTGGCATTTGTACAAAACCCATCCGGTAATCCTGGAAAGTTTTGTCGATACCTGCAGCGTAATCAGGGTCGTCAAATTTCTTGGCAGCCAATGTAAGCTCCTGCATAATAAACAGTTGCTCACGTACCTCGCGGCGCTCGGTAAATGCACCCTGCTGTAGCTGGGTGTAGTAACCCATATCACCGGCTTCCTGTGCATCGGCCAATGCCGAACGGTACACTGTTTTGTAGTACTCCAGTTCGTTGGTGCACTTATCCAACATTTCTTTGGTTAGGGCACGTGCCTTTTCTTTCTGACCAGCCTGATAGTAAATCTCTGGGTACGAGTAATCGAACACCGAGTGAGGAACACGGTCGGCAGGCATTGATTTAAGCGAGTAATCGATAACAGCAGTTGCTTTATCTTTTTCGCCTCTGTCAATCAACGCCTGAGCCAAACGGCCAAAGTTACCACGTATGTTCACCGTCATACGAAGTGTATTCTCATCCAGGTATATGTCTTTGTTCTCAGCAATACCTGCAAACTTGAATTTCTTCATCATGTTTTCATACATCACATCTACACGTGCAGGCGATGTATACGGCGAGTTACTTGGGTTAACCTTAGGCACTACTCGGTAGGTTAAACCTTCCAGCTGGAAATATTTCTCAAGTCCCATGTAAGCCTCTGGTGCTACCGATACTGCAAAGTAGATAGGGCGCTCCATAATGTTGTTGGCCACTATATCCAGCGTAAGCAGATCGTTTTTAAGCAGCATGCCATTACCTATGGTCCATTGCATGCGAGGCACCATTTGTCCGTAATCGTCCGGCGAAAGCATGTTCATCTCTTTCACGCGGTTGGTATCAATATCCAGATAGAACGATTGCGTAGGCAGGTAGTTTTCAAGTTCGCCGTTTTGCAGCATTACTTTATCGCGGTTATCCTCGCTGGCAATAAAGCGCATTATTTTACGCAGGTCGGCACCTTCGGCCGGTATACGGTTATCCTGCTTAAAGCGGATAGCATCGCGGCTGCGGCCCTGATACTGCTCTGATTTAAAGCTAAGCTTAAGCGGAGCCGCTTCGTTGGTTTTATAGGTTAACTGGTCTATGTACCAATCTACGCCCAACAGCGACAGGTTAATGATTCGTATATCCGGACGTACGCCTTCAGTTTCCTGAGCATACCACAGCGGATAGGTATCGTTATCGCCTTGTGTAAATATAATAGCGTTAGGTGCACACGACTCCAGATAATCGATAGCGAAATCGCGAGCCGGATAGCGGCCGTGGCGGTTGTGGTCATCCCAACCTTGCGACCCCATCAGGAACGGAGCAGCAGCGCATAATACAACTGCACCTATTGCACTTGGCACCTCTGGTAGTTTTTTACGTAAAAACTCAATCAGCGCTATTACCCCAAAGCCCATCCATATAGTAAATGTCATAAACGATGATGCAATGGCATAGTCCCGCTCACGCGGCTCAATAGGCGGTTCGTTCTGGTATACAATCTGCAACATACCTGTAGTGCCAAACAATACCAACACTATCCAGAAAGTACGCTCATCGCGGAACAGGGTGTATATTAAACCTATAAGACCCAGTATAACCGGCAGCATATAAAACTTATTACGCGCCTTGTTGGCCAACATGCTTTTCGACAGGTTTTCCTGTGGCCAATCGGGTGTAAAGAATTTATGCGAGTTATCGATAAACGACAGACCGGTAATCCAGCGGCCATCGTCGTTACCATATGTACCCTGTATATCGTTCTGGCGGCCGGCAAAGTTCCAGAAGAAATAACGGAAGTACATGTAACCAACCTGGTATTTAAAGAAGAAACGCAGGTTATCCTTAAACGTGATAGCATCTTTAACTGCATATTGCTGCTGGCCTGCTTCTTTATTAAGGCTGGCAGCATAATCATTAGCCTGTTTTAAACCGGCCGGTGGGAATGTTTTAACCACCTCTTTCGATACGCGGTCAACCACATTATACTCGGGGTTTAGCCATGCACGGTAAGCGGCAATTTTGCCTTCCTCTTGCCAAAAACCTAAACGGGGGAACAACATCTGTGCATCCTCACGTATTTTGTAATCCTGTTTATCGCCACCGTATACGTATTTGCCCTGTGCTTTATCTTTTACCCAACGCTCACCGGTTTTTATATAGTCAACTATATCGTATGATGTACAGGTGTAATCGGGGCCTTTTACCAGCGGACGGTCACCGTATTGTTCACGGTCTACGTACGATTTAATAGTGAAAGGGTCGATGGGGCGGTTCATGTTAATAGGCGGGTTAGCAATGGCACGTATAGGCACCATCAGGTAACTCATATAACCTATGTACGAAAACGCAATTGACAGTATACCAATGTTAAGCAGGCGGCGTGTTTCGTAGCCGTATTTGTTGGCAGCCCATATAGCAGCCACAAAAAACATACGGATAAACTTTGCCGTAAACGAATCGTTAATAACAAAACCAACTAACACATATACACCGCTAACAGCCAGCGCCAGGTAGTAATCGGATTGTTTACCGGTATGCGTATAACGCAGTATGGTAACCAGTACCGCTACCAGCATTATTAACCCAAATATTACACCCGAGTTGAATGGCAGGCTAAGTGTATTAACAAAAAACAGGTCCATACCAGCCAGATACGACTGGGTGAACGAGATAATAAATTTCATGTACAGGCCCAGAATAAGGAAACCTATAGCTGCTGTAATTATCCAGCCACTAACGGTGGTTTTGTACTTTTTGTAGTAGTAAACCATAGCTATAGCAGGCAGCGCCAGCAAGCTTAACAGGTGCACACCAATCGAAAGGCCGGTCATGTAGCTGATAAACACCAGCCAGTGGTCGGCATATTTGCTGTCGTCGGCATCCCATTTCATTATAGCCCAGAAAATGAGCGACATAAAAAACTGTGAAAGCGCGTATACCTCACCCTCTACAGCACTAAACCATAGCGAATCGAGGAAAGTGCACGATGCAGCGGCAATTAAACCGGCACCTATTACCGTAATAATACGGCCGGCAGTGTATTCGCCATCGGCCATTACAATTTTACGGGCCAGTGCGGTTACCGTCCAGTATGTGAACATTACAGCGCCGGCAGTAGCCAGGGCGCTCATCAGGTTAATAGTAACAGCCACATTACCCCCGGTGCCATTCACCAGTGGGTCGGCGCCCGAAAACAGGGTAAAAATACGGCCCAGCATTAAGAAGAAAGGAGCCCCCGGTGGGTGCACCACCTGTAATTTGTAGCAACCTGAAATAAACTCACCGCAGTCCCAGAAACTACCGGTGCTTTCCATTGTCATTGCGTACACAACGGCCGCAAAAACAAACGAAACCCATCCGAAGATGTTGTTAAGCAATTTATACTTCTGCATATTATATGTTGGTGCCCCCGCTATTTGGTAGAGGGGCGGGCGTAAATATAGATTTTTATTACACAGTAGGCATGGTAATCAAGCGGAATATGACTTAACACCTACCCCACCAGGGCTGTTAACTATACACTTTATTATATAGCCTGCGGTCGCTGGTACCCTTTTAAATGCCCGAAAAGGAAAAAGTAACAGATTGATACTTATTTTTTTACTACCCCTTGCATAAGTTTAAAGGATGATTATTTTTGCCGTCCGTTTCGCAAGAAACGCGTGAGTGGCCCATCGTCTAATGGCAGGACTACAGATTTTGGTTCTGTGTATGTTGGTTCGAATCCAGCTGGGCCAACCAACAAAAAACCGCACCTCGTAAGAGGGCGGTTTTTTTGTTTTATGAGATTCCAGATTACTTGAATCTAAATTTGACAATTTTCAAAAATTGTCAAATTTAGATTCAGTAGCGCTTGCTCTGGTAAAGCTAATCCAGCTAGAGCTGAAACAAAAGACACTTCATAAAAGCAAAGAGCCTTTTGTTTCATAATGTTATAAGTCTAAAATCATGCCATTATATCCAAATCAACATCAATCAACATTTCGTCAATGACAATTCCGTCCCTGTCACTTGAAAATGAGAAGGCTCCTTTACCCTTTGCGACTTTTGTGGCATCAACATTGATACCGTCGTTAGAATCACCTAGTATAACAACAAAATCAAACTTGGCATTTTTAAAACTGAAAGTACGTGAACCAAGATCAACCCATAGATCTTTGTCTTCCAAATAAACATCCCAATCCTCAACTCCATGATGCCCGGGTTCCGTATGATTTAAGACGTTTACCCACTCCTGATCTTCGGTTATAGATATCAATAATTTTTCTCTGATCGTCTCAATTGTCATAAATGTTTCTTTTAAATTTAAAATAATTTTAAATAGACTTTACTTCAGACGTTTGTACATATAAGATATTTTATTCCTCGATAAATTTTTTGCAATTACTTTATTGCATTAAACAATACTGGTTCGATAAGTTTACAGGAAGGCCAACCAACAAAAAACCGTACCTCGAAAGAGAGCGGTTTTTTTGTTTATGGTAGTTTAATCCATTAAATCAACCTACCCATCATCGGGTCTGTAAAGGTTTCTTTGCCTGCCTCTACCTTACCGGCATACCTTTTTTCGAAAGTGTTGTGGCTTTTAATTTTTACAGATACATCGTACCAGCCATACGTTTTGCTCAGGTCAAAATTTATTACGGCAGAACTGTGCTCAGCAAGCTGCTTTGTTTGGGTTGTCTTTGTATAATGATCGGTTATTTCAAAAACACAGGTAGCCTCGCCACTATTACGCAGAGCTATTTCAATGTTTCCGGTTAGGGCATTTCTATTTTTCACAGCCTGATAATCACACGCTATATCAAACGGCACATCATTCTTATCGCCTTTAAAGCTCCTGAAAAACCCATTAGGCCCGTGTACTTCTATATGATAACTGCCATTTTCAAAATCAGCCAAATTCCATGAGTCTTTAATACGGTCTGCCGGTACAACAGCATAAGAACGGACTTTTACATAGTTGCTATGTATGGCATACACCATAAACGGTACCCCTGCCGTGTTTTCGCCAAAAACATTTTTTTTCGATTCAAAGTATACATCAAACGAACCTCTGCCGGCGTTCAGCTTTCCATCCGAATAAATTTCGTAGGGCAGTATATTCGCCGGGCGGATTCCGCTTTCCTGTTCCGGCATATACGCACTGTGTGAATTATTATTAATCGCCTCAATTTCTGCTGCCGACAGCGCTTTAAAACCTGATGGCGGATTTTTAAATTTTGCTTTATGTATGCTCTCTATAAATAGCTCTTTATCTAACGCTGCCGGTGTATTT
>JBJOOW010000321.1:0-2703 GCA_046051095.1 Bacteroidota bacterium
ATTTGCGTTAGGTATCATGCCATATATATCGGCTTCTATCGCTATACAGCTTTTAACTCTTGCAGTTCCGTATTTTCAAAAACTACAGAAAGAGGGCGAAAGCGGCAGAAGAGAGATAAACCAGTATACCCGCTTATTAACCATTGTAGTTACAGGTTTACAGGCTTTTGGTTATGTAGTTTACCTACGTAGCGCCGATGCTAACGCCGTACTGCAAAGCTTATCTCCTATTCTGTTTACTATTTCTACTGTAGTAGTACTTACAGCAGGTACCCTGTTTGTAATGTGGATGGGCGAAAGAATTACTGATAAAGGTATTGGCAACGGCATTTCGCTTATCATTATGATAGGTATCCTTGCCCGTTTCCCTGGCTCTATCATTGAGGAATTTTCATCTCGCCTTGCCAAAGGTGGCCTTATAGCTTTTGTTATAGAAATGGCTTTCCTGGTAGTAGTGATAGGCGCTTGTATATTGCTGGTGCAAGGCACCCGCCGCATACCTGTACTTTACGCAAAACGTAACGTAGTACAAGGCGGTAAAATGATGCAGGCTGGTGGTGTACGTCAGTACCTTCCGCTTAAACTTAATGCATCGGGTGTAATGCCAATTATCTTTGCTCAGGCTATTATGTTTTTGCCGGCTACTGTAGCCCAATTTATCCCGGGTTTTGATGCCAACAGCAAATTTCTTATTGCGTTTAACGACATAGCATCGGTACCATACAATGCTGTTTACTTCCTGCTGATAGTTGCCTTTACTTACTTCTACACAGCATTGATAGTAAACCCCACCCAAATTGCCGATGATCTTAAACGCAACAGCGGCTTTATACCAGGCATTAAACCAGGTAAAAGCACCGAAGATTTTATTGATACAGTAATATCTCGTATAACACTACCAGGTGCTGTGTTTTTAGGTTTGGTAGCTATTATGCCTGCTATGGTAATGATGTTTGATGTTAACCGCTCGTTTGCACTGTTCTTCGGCGGTAGCTCGATACTGATTATGGTGGGTGTAATACTTGATACACTTCAGACAATTGAAACTTATTTATTGAACCGTCACTACGATGGATTGACATCGGGACGTATAAAAGGAAGACAAGGACTTGCATCTGCAAGTATGTAGTAATAAAAAAACCCTTCTCTTGCCGAGAAGGGTTTTTTAGTTTAAAAGTATAGGTTGTGGCTATTAAGATAAAAACAGAAGAAGAGATTGAGAAAATACGCAAGAGTTGCCAGGTACTTAGCAACACGCTTGCAGAGGTGGTAAAAGCCGTAAAGGCTGGTACTACAGGCCTTGCGCTTGATAAGCTGGCCGAGGAATTTATAGCCGACCATGGCGGCAAGCCTTCGTTTAAAGGCTACAATGGCTTTCCTAATTCACTTTGCATTTCGGTTAATGATGATGTAGTACATGGCATACCTACTGCCATTGAGTACAAAGACGGTGATATTATTTCGCTTGATTGCGGCGTATACATGAACGGCTACCACGGCGATATGGCTTACACCGTAGGTATAGGCAATGTTAAGCCCGAAGTACAGGATTTAATGCGCGTAACCAAAGAATCGCTTTATTTAGGAATAGAGTTTGCTACAGCTGGCCGCCGAACCGGCGACATAGGATTTGCTGTACAGGAGCATTGTGAGCGTAAACACCCATATAAATGCGTACGCGAACTTGTAGGCCATGGACTAGGCAAAACCCTGCACGAAGACCCACAAGTGCCCAATTATGGCCGTAAGGGCGACGGAGCCAAATTACCCGAAAACTGTGTAATAGCTATTGAACCTATGGTTAACCTGGGAACCAAAGACATATATACCAAACGCGACCGCTGGACCATTGCCACCCAGGACGGCAAGCCATCGGTTCATTTTGAGCACACTGTGCTGGTAAAACCAGTAAAAGCCGAACTTTTAACCAGCTTTACAGCCATAGAAAAGGCCATGCAGGATAACCCGGAGCTTGTAAAAATTTAATTGTTTAAATAAACAAGTTTCCAGTTCCATATATCATTTTTCATTGAAAACTTTGCAATTCAATTTTTAGTTTATCTTTGTGAAAGTTTCTTAAAGAAATTATTTTGTAATTAGATTTTAAAAAGTATGAACATTTACGTAGCAAACATCAGTTTCCGTGCAACAGAAAACCAGTTAAAGGATTTGTTTCAGCAGTTCGGAGAAGTAACCTCAGTTAAGATTGTAAAAGACCGCGAAACAGGCCGCAGCCGTGGTTTCGGTTTTATTGAAATGGCAAACGATGCCGAAGGCCAACAGGCAATAGCCCAGTTGAATGGCAACTCGTTCCAGGACAGAAACCTGGTGGTAAACGAAGCCCGCCCGCCAAAACAATAATCTGAATTTTATTATTAATCGATAATCGGAAAAGCGATCCCTGTTTTTCAGGGATGCTTTTTTTATTATATATTTTTGTTAACCGTTTTTAACCCTTAATTCATCATGAACATTTACGTTGCAAACATCAGTTTCCGCGCATCAGAAGGCCAATTGAAGGATCTTTTCCAACAATACGGCGAAGTATCTTCTGTGAAGATCATTACTGACCGCGAAACAGGCCGCAGCCGTGGTTTTGGCTTTGTTGAAATGCCAAACGACGCTGAAGGCAAACAAGCGATTGCCCAACTTAACGGCAACTCGTTTCAGGACAGAAACCTGGTGGTAAACGAGGCTCGCCCG
>JBJOOW010000322.1:0-8125 GCA_046051095.1 Bacteroidota bacterium
AGTTTTACGGCCCACTCACTGTTTATATAATCAAGCACCAGGGTGCCGCCGGGTTTAAGGTTATTGTAAAAAGCTTCGATACAGGCGTAGTCTTCTTTGTCATCATCAAAGTAGCCAAAGCTGCTAAACAGGTTAAACTCGTAATCGAAATAAGCGGCGCGGTAGGTGTTACGCATGTCCCACACTTCAAAATGCAGGGTGCTGCATTGGTGGCTGTTGGCTTCGGCTATGCTGTTAGGCGAAAGGTCTATACCCGTTACCGTAAAGCCCAGCTTAGCCAGCGTTTTGCTGTGGCGGCCTTTACCGCAGGCTACGTCAAGCACCTTGGCACCGGCCGGTATAGCCAAACAGTCTGCCACCTGTTTAATAAACATTTCGGCCTCTGCCTCACTACGGTTGGCATATAAAACATGATAATAAGGCGAATTAAACCACTCGGCAAACCACTGCATGCGTACAATTAATGTGTTAAACAACCAGTTGCAAAGTAAACAAAACCTTACTGCTCAATAGTATTGAAAATCAATGCCTGTGCAGTCTTGTTATTATGTTTTTGTGTATAAGTAGCAGGTGTTTTTGCTTTTACGGTAGGGCTAATTTCATACATTTGCGCTCCCCAAAAATTAAAATAAGTAGCTGTGTCATTAATAAAGTCCATATCTGGTATAAGAGGTACAATCGGTGGTTTTCCGGGTGCAAACCTTACACCAATTGATATTATGAAGTTTACCCTTGCCTTTGGCGAGTGGGTAAAAGCAAACGAAGGCAGCCGCAAAATTGTAATAGGCCGCGATGCCCGCGTTAGCGGAGAAATGGTAAATCATATTGTGGTTGGGTCGTTGCTTTCTATTGGTGTAGATGTAGTTGACCTGGGCCTTTCTACCACACCAACGGTAGAGATAGCTGTACACGAGGAGCGCGCCGGTGGTGGTATCATTATCACTGCATCGCACAACCCCAAGCAGTGGAACGCACTAAAACTGCTTAACAGCCACGGCGAATTTATTTCGGCTAAGGCCGGCGAAGAAGTACTACGCATTGCCGAAGATAAAACCATAGAGTTTGAAGATGTAAATGCAATTGGCACTTACAGCACCGACGATACCTACATAGATAAGCACATAGAGAAAATACTGAAGCTTAAACTGGTAGATGTAGAGGCTATTAAAAAGCGCAACTTTAAAGTAGCTATCGATTGTGTTAACTCATCGGGTGCGTTGGCGTTACCAAAATTGCTTAAAGCATTGGGTGTAGAAAATATAATTGAACTTTTTTGCGAGCCTAACGGTCAGTTTCCGCACAACCCCGAGCCGCTACCGGAAAACCTGAACGAACTTTCGGTTACTGTACGTAAACAAAAAGCCGACCTGGGTATTTCGGTTGACCCCGATGTAGACCGCCTGGCGCTGGTGTGCGAAGATGGTAATATGTTTGGCGAAGAGTACACCCTGGTTGCAGTGGCCGATTATATACTTAGCCAGAAAAAAGGCAATACAGTTAGTAACCTTTCATCTACCCGCGCGCTTAGCGATGTAACTAAAAAAGCAGGTGGCGAGTACTACGCATCGGCTGTTGGCGAGGTAAACGTGGTAGAGAAAATGAAAGAAGTAAAAGCTGTAATAGGTGGCGAAGGTAACGGAGGTATTATTTACCCCGAGCTGCACTATGGCCGAGATGCCATGGTTGGCATAGCACTGTTTCTTACCCATTTGGCTAAAACAGGCAAAACGGCTTCGTTACTGCGTGCCGGTTACCCATCGTACTACATGGCTAAAAAGAAAATAGACCTCGACCTTTCGGTTAATATCGATGTGCTGTTTGAAGAGATAGAAAAGAAATACAGCAAATACCCGGTTAATACCATTGATGGTGTTAAGATAGATTTTGAAAACGAGTGGGTGCATTTGCGCCGCTCTAACACCGAGCCAATTATCCGTATTTATTCAGAAAGCAACTCTGAAACTACTGCCGATAACATAGCCAACCAGCTAATGGCCGACCTGCGTACTTTCAGCAAAAAGTAAGTTGAATAATGCACTAAAAATAAAAAAGGCACCGTGTAGGTGCCTTTTTTATTTAGCTGTTATGCTGTTTATTTTATTAACGTAATGGTGCCTTTCATGCTACGGTTACTATTATCATCAAACACTATACTAAGGTGATATGAGTAAACACCCGGCTGGCAATCTTTACCTTTAAAGCTGCCATCCCAGCTATCGTTTACGTTGTTGCTTTCAAATACCTTCTCGCCCCAGCGGTTAAATATTTTAAACTCGTAAAACTTAACCGTATTGGCAAACACCTGTAGCTTATCATTGGCGCCATCGCCGTTTGGCGAAAACACGTTTGGTATAAATACAATAGGGCGTTCGTTAACGGTAATGTAATCGGTACGGGTAAGCGAGTCGGAGCAACCATACTGGTTATCGGCATACAGCGTTACAGTGTATACGCCTGCTTTGGTATAAGCATGTGCCGGCGATGCATCGGTGCCGGTAGTTTCATCGCCAAAGTTCCACAGGTAGGTATCGGCATTGGTAGTTGTATTGGTAAAGCGCACCGGCGAGCCTGCATCGTTATAGGTAACCAGCGGGTCGGCAGTAAAGTTGGCCACAGCCGCAGGGTGTACAATAGCGGTGCCGGTAGCCGTATCGAAACAGTTGCCCAGTTGTGCAACAAGTGTAACGTTAAAGGTACCTGCTGTGGCATAGGTTTGCGCAGGCACATCCTGTGTGCTGGTGTTGCCATCGCCAAAGCTCCAGGCATAGGTGTTGCCTGCTGCCGGTGTACTGTTATTTACAAATGGTGTTACCAGGCCAAGGCATACATCGGTACTATTAAAAGCTGCAACCGGGTTAGGGTTAACCAGTACATTGGTAGTAGCCGTGTTGCTGCAGTTGTTGGCATCGGTAACGCTTACGGTGTAATTAGTATTGGCTGCAGGTGTGGCTATCGGGTTGGCTATATTAGCGTTGCTTAAATCGCCCGATGGGCTCCAGCTATAAGCCGTACCACCACTGGCGCTAAGTTGTGCGCTCTGGCCTTCGCAAATATTTGCATCGGGGTTAATTACTATAACCGGTAAAGCAAACACGGTATATACAATACTATCGTAGCCATTGCATAGGCTTACAGGGTCGGTATACGTATACACCAGCGATTGTGCACCGGCACCTGCTGTGGCGGGCGTAAAGTTACCGGCAGCATCTACGCCGTTACCGCTCCAGGTACCACCCGCCGGTGTAAAGCCGGTTAGTGTAGTAGCTGGTGCATCTATACAATCGCTTTGATCGGTACCGGCATTAACTGGTGGCGCAGGGTTTACCTGTGTAACAATAGCGGCGCTCATGGGGCTGGTGCAGTTGTTATCTACCGCTTCAACCGTAATGCTGTTGCCCGGTGTAAGCAGGTTAGTTGTGTAAGTATTACCAGCGCCGGTTTGCACTACGGTACTGTTGTTGTAAAAGTTGTAGGTATCATAACCCGATGGCGATGCGGTAAACGTGATAGATACACCCTGGCAGATAGAGTTATCGGCATCGCTGCTGGTAAGTGTAACCGATGGGATAGGGTTAACCGTCATGGTTATAGAACCACTAACCGGGCTTACACAACCATCGAAAGCACCTATAGCAGTAATTACATCGCCGTTGTTAAAGGTAGTAGTAGTGTAGGTGTTAGCTGCACTGTTTTGTACCGATGAGCCGTTAACCGAAAAGTCGTAATAGTTAAGCCCTGTAGGCGAAGCGGTAATAGTTACCTGGTCGCCCTGGCATATAGTATTAGAGGAGGCTGTAATGGTTACGTTAGGCGTAGGCTTAACGTAAATGCTGTCTACGTTACTCCAGTTGCCGCGGCAACCGTTATCGGTTACTATGCAGTAAATAAAGTTGCCCTGCCCTAATTGTGTGGTAGACCATGTGTTGCCTGGCCCGCTTTGTTGTTGCGAACCGCCATTATAAAAATCGTACTGGTCGTAACCGGCAGGGCTGGCTGTAAACACTACTAAGTCGCCACCGCAAATTGTATCATCGGCATCCGAATCGGTAAGCACTGCTGCTGCCGGTATAGGTTTAATATACGGGTGGTGTGTTGCACTTGGGTTAGTATAGCAGGCACCATCGTAGGCCAGTACCCGCACGCTATCGCCGGGGTTAAGGCCGTTAGCTATGTACGTGGTAGATGCGCTTGATTGTACCTGTGTGTTATTTACAAAAAAGCTGTACTGCTGGTAACCGGCCGGCGAAGCTGTATAGGTAATAGGTGTGCCTAAGCAAACCGAATCGGCACTATGCGCCAGCGTAACGTTAATGGTATTAGGCTGTACGGTTATGGTAATCGAATCTTTAACACGGCCACAGCAATCGGTAGTAACCCAAACACGTATGGTGTAGGTGCCGGGTACTGTAAATATTACCGGTGGTGGGCTTTGTAAGTTAGCACCCGATGCTACCGGTGGCAGGGCCGTAGGGCCAAAGTCCCACTGGTATTGCGAGCCTGTAAGGGTTGTATTAAACTGATCGGGGCAACCGGCAACAGTTGGGTTACCGGTATGGGTAACCGTGCTGGTTATCTGCTGCGCCGGTTCTATATCAATATAATCCTGAAACACGGTGCCGCTAAAGGTTATGTCTTTACGGCCGGTAGTGCTGTAGGTAACAATAATAGGTCCTGCGCCATTAGCGGTTTGTGGGGTTGCGCCTGCGCCAAAGTCCCACGCACCGGCATTGGGTGCTGTAAAAATAACTTCCGAGTTGGTACAGCCGGCGTTTTCGGCAGTAATAACAGGTGGGTTGCCAGGCACCGACGATATGTTGGATTGAGTTACCGGAGTACCTGCTGTTTCGGATAAAGCCTGGCTTAAACCGGTAGCACCTGCGCCACCGTTACCACCGGCACCGCCAGCGCCGCCTGCACCACCGGCACCGCCTGCCGAGTTACCACAGCCTGGTCCGCCACCGGGGCCACCAGCACCGCCAACACCACCTACGCCACCAACACCGCCTGCGCCGCCGCTGCCGCCAAGGCCGGGTGTAAGGTTACAGTCAATAATATTTCCACCGGCGCCATTGGCATATAAAAACACAGCAAACGAGCCACCGCCACCGGTACCACCGCCACCGCCTGTGCCGCCGTAGCCACCGCCGCCACCGCCGCCGCCGCTACCGCCTACATCATCGCTACCGCTGTTTTGGCGGCCACCGCCACCACCACCGCCGCCGCCGCCGCTACCCGCACCACCGGCTGCACCGGCTGTGCCGGCCACACCAGGTACAAAGTAACCGGGGAAAGCAATAGTACCCGCAGGGCCATTGGCACCCGAGGTACCTACCGTACCTGCACAGCCTGCTGTACCTGCACCACCGGGGGTAGTAGAACAGTTAGGGCTGCCAAATGCACAACCCAGGTTGCACGAAGGGCCAGTGCCGGTGCTGCCACCGGTGCCACCGCAGGCACCGGCACCTGCAAGCCCCGAAGGGCCTGTAGAACCATGCACGCCCGAACTGGCACCTGCGCCACCATTACTACCGCCTGCTCCACCAGCACCACCGGGTTTTACCGGTTCAAGTCCGCCGTTTTGGCCCGGCGAACCTGCACTGCCTGCCACACCTGCTGTACCGGGGGCGCCGGCTACACCGGGTGTACCATCGGCTGCGGTAATGTTACAACGTACTATGTTGTAGTTGCTGCAACTGTTAAGGTAAACACCATAAGCTGTGGCTGCTGTGCCATTGGGTATGTCCATCTCCAGTGTTAAATCCTGCAGGCGAAAACCCGATACATTGTAGCCTGCTATAACAGCGGTGCCGTTAGCCGGTGGTGGCAATACTATGTTGTTGGTGCGGTGCAACACTGTTGGTGCCGCATTGGTTTTTATCCAGGTAACCGGGTCGAAACCACCTTCAATAATAAGGTTGTTTGTTAGCTGTATTTCAGCGGGTACCATGTACATGCCTTGTGCCAGGTTAAGGCGGGTAACACCTGCCGGCACCAGCGTTGTAATAGCATAGGTAAGGCTGGCCGGGTTAACTTTTGTACCCGAGCCCGGTGAACTTGCCCCGGTTGCTGTTATATATATGGTTTCGCACTGTTGCGCGTAGCCTGTTGCTACACAGCCTAGTAATATCAATGCGCTTAAAACCGATTGGTATAGTTTCTTCATCATTGGATTGAAAAAGTGAGCAATAAAAGTAGCAAATAAGATAAAACATTCAACTACTATTACTATTGATGTTGTATAGTGTTGAAAGGTTGTAGATAAGGGTAAAAAGAAATCAACAAAACCGATAATGAAGCGCATGAAGTATTACGGGTTTCGGCAAATAATTACTTTAGGCGCTTACACTACAACACATGGCAAAACTAGACCCTGATAAGTACAGACGACGCGCTTACCGAAAGAAAAAAACTCTGGTGGCTTTTTTAAAAAAAGTAGGCAACTCTAAAAAGCCCGGCGTATTAAAAGTTGTGGCAGAAGCCGACAAGGAAACATGGAAAGATGTAGCCTGCCTGGATTGCGCCAACTGCTGTAAAAAAATGACCCCTACCTATACCCGTAAGGATATTAACCGCATTGCGGCCCACCTGGGTATGACCTACCAACAGTATTTTGATAAATATCTGAAATACGATAGCAGCAAGGATATTGTAAACAAAAGTACCCCTTGCCACTTTTTGCGTAAAGACCACAAGTGCAGCATTTACGAAATACGCCCCGACGACTGCGCCGGTTTTCCGCATTTTGTACGTAAAGATTTCCGCTACCAGGTAAAAGAAAAAACATTTAACCAAAACCTTACACTGTGCCCTGCCACACTGGTGTTTGTAGAAAAACTACACGAGCGTATGGACCAACTGATTTAACCCCGCATATATACCAACCACTACAATTAAACTTTAGGTTTTAAAAACCAACTTAGCCGCATGAAATACTTTAACAACATAGTAGAAACCATTGGCCGTACACCACTGGTTAAAATCAATAAAATAACTAAAGATATACCCGGTCAGTTTTTTGCCAAGGTAGAGTACTTTAACCCCGGCAACTCGGTTAAAGACCGCATAGGCATTAAAATGATACTGGATGCCGAAGCACAAGGTAAGCTTAAACCTGGTGGCACCATTATAGAGTGTACCTCGGGCAATACCGGTATGGGCCTTGCACTGGCTTCGGTAATACGTGGTTACAAATGTATTTTTACCACTACCGATAAGCAAAGCAAACAAAAGCTGGATATACTACGCGCACTGGGTGCCGAGGTTATTGTGTGCCCTACCAACGTAGAGCCCGAAGACCCGCGCTCGTATTACTCTATAGCCAAGCGCCTGGCTAAAGAAATACCCAACAGCTACCACATGAACCAGTACGATAACCTTAGTAACCGTGCTGCCCACTACGAAACTACCGGTCCCGAAATTTGGGAGCAAACCGAAGGTAAGGTTACACACTATGTAACTACCATAGGCACCGGTGGCACCGTTATGGGTGTGGCTATGTACCTTAAAGAGAAGAACCCCAACATTAAGGTGTATGGTATAGATATATATGGTTCGTTGCTGAAGAAATTTCACGATACCGGCGAGCTGGATAACAACGAGGTATACCCGTATGTTACCGAAGGTATAGGCGAAGACTTTGTACCGCAGAACTACGACATGAAATACATTGACCACATAGAGCAGGTTACCGATAAAGACGGCGCCCTGATGGCCCGCCGCCTTGCCCGCGAAGAAGGCCTGTTTTGTGGTTACAGCGCTGGTACCGTAATGCAGGGTTTGGTACAGCTTAAAGATAAATTTAAAGAAGGCGATGTGGTAGTAGTAATACTGCACGACCACGGTAGCCGCTACGTAGCTAAAATTTATAACGACGACTGGATGCGCGAGCGTGGCTTTTTGGTAGATGAAGTAGTTACTGCCAAAACCATTACCGAGCGTAAAAAGATAACCCAACTGGTAGCTGCTACGCAAGAAGAAACTGTTGCCAGCGCTTTCAAAAAAATGAAAGATATGAACCTTACCCAGTTGCCTGTTATGCAGGGCGATACCTGCACCGGTAGCATTACCGAGCGCGGCATACTGCAACTGCTGATGGATAACCCTTACCACCGCGATGAACAGGTTG
>JBJOOW010000323.1:0-6015 GCA_046051095.1 Bacteroidota bacterium
TACTTCCCATGCGTAGTAGTAAGCAGGTGCCTGGCGGTAGCCGCGCACATCTTTATAGCTAACGTTATTAAACAATATAGGGCCGCCGCTACGTATTTGTACGTCGGTGCCATATAGGTCTGTAATACCTGCTGCAAAGTTAAAGCTTACATTGGTTGGGCTACCGTTGGCTATCACTGCACCCTCTAATACCGATACATCTAACGCGGTGCTTACGGCATCGGGGTTAGCCGCAAAGCTGCCGGTGTTAAGTACACCAGTTGCCATAGCTACATAGTTCGAATCTGCGTTAAAGAAGAATGTCCAGGTTTTAACGGTGTCGGCCCAGCTGGTACCTGTTTTAGGTACTATACCCAACTGTATAGGGTAGTTGGCTGTAATAGGAATAAACGGTGTAGCACCGCGGAATTTAAGTTTAGGAAAGCCCAACTGTGTGTTAACGTAAATGTTTACGGTATCCAGTGCCGGGTCGGCGGCGTTGTGCACTAACTGTACTTGTGCAACTTGTCGTACAGGTAAGGCTATTACAAGGCCGTTAGCCAAAGCAGCGTATAAACCAATACCGGGGCCGTTGTTATTGTTGGCCGGTGTTGCAAAACCCGATGCAAATATGGTAGCCGATTGGCCTGCTAATGCTGTGGTGTTGGCAATCCATGTGTTTATTACACTAGATGAATCTTCAACTATAACCTCTAACTGATACCAGCTGGCCGGTACCTGCAAATAAGCAGGAGAGTAGCTGCCGTATTTCAGGTTGTTTACTAAAAGTGGACCGCCGCTACGTACGCGTACGTCAATGCCGGGGGCGTCGGTTACACCGTGGAAAGCAATAACATCAACTAATGGTGGTGCTGTGCTGGCTACACGGGCATTATCTAAACGGTAAATAGATAAGGCTGTTGAAAGGCTGTTTGGGTTAGCTGCGTAACCGCTGCCCTTAACCCCCGATAGTATAAACTGCGTATACTGTGTGGTTAGTAAGCCGGTTGTAAACGAATCGATAGCTACAGTTGATGCCGAGCTACCGGTTGGCTTTACATAAAATTTAAGGTAAACGTTACTGTATACTGCCTTGTAGGTAGTAGCTTCATGGTAGGCAAAGTCTGTTTCAAGTAACTGCTGGCCGCTGCCGCCATCGTACCAAAGGTCAACATTGGCTACAAGGGGGTCCGGCGAGTTATGAATAAACTGCACGGTTGTGTTTACACCTGCAAATGCGCTGCTGGCAACCAGCAATGCAAGGGCAAGCGATTTTAGTTTCAGGTAATGTTTTTTCATGGCTAAGATTTAAATGAGCAATTAAGTTCAGCAAGTTAAGAAACCTTTTACAAATGCGCGAATCGGGGCTATTTTTTTTAGTATTCTATATTAGCGCCCGAATGGTAACCGAAACAGGAGTAGATATTGCAAAAGCAGCCACGTTTTTAAACGCCGGCTACCCCGTGGGTATGCCTACCGAAACCGTATACGGGCTGGCTGCCAATGCGCTTAACCCTGATGCAGTATTGAAAATATTTTCGGTTAAAAACCGTCCGCATTTCGACCCTCTGATAGTGCATGTGCACAGCCGCGAAGAGATAGCAAAATACGTTGACGAGTTTCCCGAATGGGCGCAAAAACTGGCCGATGCGTTTATGCCCGGCCCCGTTACGCTTTTGTTACGCAAAAAAAATATAGTACCCGATTTAGTTACTTCGGGGTTAGATAAAGTAGCTATACGCATACCTAACCACCCGGTGGCACTGGCCCTGTTGCAACAGGTTCCCTTTCCGCTGGCGGCACCCAGTGCTAACCCGTTTGGCTACATAAGCCCCACTACCGCACAGCATGTGTACGACCAGCTGCAGGGCAAAATACCCTACATATTAGATGGAGGCCCTACTAATGTAGGTGTAGAATCGACCATAGTGGGGTATGAGAATGATGGGCCTGTGGTATACCGTTTGGGCGGATTAGCCATAGAGCAGATAGAAAACGTAATAGGTAAGGTAAACGTACAGCTTAACCAAAGCAGCAACCCGCAAAGCCCTGGCATGCTTAAAAGCCATTACGCACCACGTAAAAAGTTAACCATTATTGAACCAGGCCAATTGCCTGTTGCCAGTACTAATACCGGTGTTATTGCGTTTGATGCTTATCTGCCGGGTATAGATAAAGACAAACAAGTATTGCTTTCAGCAACCGGTAATATTGATGAAGCCGCTAAAAATTTGTTTGCCGCCATGCGTACGCTTGATGCAAGTAATGTAGATGAAATAGTAGCGGTTAAGTTTCCCGATACTGGTTTAGGCCGCGCTATTAACGACCGCCTTAAGCGCGCCAGCGCCTGATTTACTTTGCAAACGCCGCCATGCGGGCAACGTACTTGCCTATAATATCAAACTCCAGGTTTACCAGTGTGCCGGGCTTTACGCTTTTAATATTGGTATACTGGTAGGTGTAGGGTATAATAGCTACCGAAAACAAATCATCTACTGCATTAAACGCAGTAAGCGATATACCGTTAATACATATCGAGCCTTTCTCTACCACCAGGTTATTAACCGATGGCTTATAACGGAACGTATACAACCAACTGCCATTCTGGTCTTCCACGCTCAGGCATTCGCCGGTTTGGTCAACATGGCCTTGTACAATGTGCCCATCCAGCCGGCCATTCATTTGCATACAGCGCTCCAGGTTTACCTCATCGCCAATGGCAATGTTGCCCAGGTTGGTTTTTTTCAGGGTTTCGTCAATAGCAGTTACACGGTGCCAGTTGTCTTTTAGTTCAACCACAGTAAGGCATATGCCGTTGTGGGCTACACTCTGGTCTATCTTCAACTCATGCGTTATAGCCGAGCTTACTATCAATTCAAGGTTGCCATCTTTTCGCTTCAGGTCAACTACGTTGCCCAGTGTTTCTATTATACCTGTAAACATCTCTTACTTCCCTCTTATCAAATGAATAAACCCACCACCCTTTTTCTCGCCGCTTAGTGGTCGTTTAACCAACCCGCTCTGGCGTAGCTCGTAGTAGTAACCAGCGTAAACGTATACGCCTTCGCTTACTTCTTTACCTTTCTGGTCTTTACCATCCCAGTTTATATCCGGGTCTTCGGTATAATATACCTCTTCGCCCCAGCGGTTGTATATGTGCATTTCTATTTTCGGCACAAAGCGGTATGGTTTAAATGGTGTAAACTTCTCGTTGGCACCATCGCCGTTGGGCGTAAAGGAGTTAGGCAACACATAGTATGGGCAGTTATCTATACATACTACATTGCTTAATGCACTTTCATTACCTACGCGGTCAAGTGCGGTAACGGCATAGCAACCGGCAAGGCTTTCGTTACGCACGTGGTTGTAAAGTGTATCGGTTTTATTGGTAATGCTGTCAATTATCCGCATACCGGCCGAGTCATCGCCAAAGTAAATGTAGTAATGCGTAGTCTCTTCCGAGCATGAGTCTTTCTGCAAACTCCACGTCAGGTAGTTAATGTACTGGTTGGTGTTCCAGGGTTGGCCGTTGTACTGGTCGCACTCGTTGCGTATGGTTAGTACAGGCGGGCAAGGTGGTACAGTATCTATAGGCGTGCCGCAATCTTCCTGCGAGTTATTTACCAGCGGCCTTGGAAATACCGGTAACGCATAATGCCCATAGCTGCGTACATAGTAGCAATAGGTGCTATCGTTTATCAGGTTGCTATCGGTGTAAAAATGGTTGTACGTTGTGTCAATAGCTTCATACAGCGCAGTTGTTTTGTTTAGCTTGTATATGGCAAAACTATCGTTGCTCCACGGCACCTGTTCGCTCCAGCTTAAGTACAGCGACTGGTCGCTTGGTTCTACATCTAAAAACACCGAAGATGCCTGTGCCGAAGCACCAACCGTATCGTTGTTAGAGAAGAACAGAACCTTGTAGCTCCACGGGCCGGTTTTGGTATCTAAACCAGCATCGGTGTAAAAAGTATCAATCAATGCCGAGAACGAAGTAGCATCGGGTGTAGATAATATACGTACCGGATTGGTAAGGTTGTAGCCGGTGCCGCGGTAAAGGTCGAACCGGTACGGTGGCGGGTTTTGTATCGTATCCAGATTGTTACCGCCTGCCAATGGTTTGGTCCAGCGTACAAATATCTGTCCGTTGGTAAGGTCGGTTTGTTTTACATCCACATTAATAATGGCCGGTATATCTATTGGCATAAACACACAAATACCGTTAGATGGTACACTCTCGTTAGGGTTAAACTGAAACAGCCCGTTAGGCGATAGTTTAGAGAAGTGTGCAACTACGCGGTAGGTATATTGCTGGCCCACTACGGTGGCATTATCAAAATAGGTATAGGTAAAAATATTGGCACCGGTTAGTTTGGTAAAGCCGCGGCCTGCCAAACCGGTTTCGCAATATTCGGGATCGAACAGGTCGCAACCATCTTTACGCCATACAGAAAAGCCCCTGAAATCAGGCGATGAGGCACAGTTGTATGGGTTTTGCCAGGTTAGCGTAACACCCTGGTTGGTGGCACTGGCAGCAAGGTTAAGAGGTGGCGGGGCTATTACTTTTATCTGCCAAGTTTCAATATCAACCAATGGTGTAGGGCTTGGTGGGTTGCCGGGTTGTGCATAGCTATCGGCTGCTCTAAATACAACTGTATAATCCTGCCCCTCTATGTGGCTGCAATTGGTGTTCCATACAAATTCGCCACTGGTTGGGTTGGCCGGTACGCCAAATTGTGTAAAAGTTGCAGGAGATGAAGCCGCATAAAATGGCCCGCCGTCGGCTGCCATGGTAACGGTTTGTGTAATGTTAGGGTCGCTGGCATATACGCGTATATTAAGTATATCGCCGGCACGTACACAGGTATCGCGTGGTGGTACTATTTGTGGTGGGTCGTTGGGTAGGCTAAGTACAATAATCTGCATATCGCGTATAAGCGTACCAAGTTTAACGCCGTTGCGGTATTCGGTTACCAGTATGGCTATGTTGTATATGCCTAACCTGCATGGGGTAGCCCAGGTTACCTGCCCCGTGTGTTTGTCAATTGTAAAGGTATTTGATGGAAACCCTGCCGATTGGCAGTATTGGTCGGGGTAAGTGTAAACGGGTACGTTTGTGCCGGGGCCTTCCTTACAGGGTATTAGTTTAAAATCCAGACTGTCGCCATCGGGGTCGTAGGCGCATGGGTTATGAAAAAAGGTGTCGTTCAGGTTGGCGTAATCTATAGGCGGGCAGGCCAGTATGGGCGATGAATTGAAACCGATATTTGCCAGATCGGTTGGGAACATCAGAGTATCTTCTACATAAAAGGGAACCTCTATAGAGTTGCCGTTTTCTATATTATTAATACCATCAATACGGTTAAGGTCCATAAACTGAATAACATAAAACCGGTTAGGCGGTGGTGGTGCACCCGGGTAGGTATGTTCGGCTATGTAAACACTTTTTTTAATGTTAATAGGGCTGGTAGCAATTAACTCTCCATCTCTAAAACCGTTACCATTTGCATCTATACCATTGGCCCGGCCTACACCTATTGCACTTTGCCCATCGCCCCACATAATATCAATCTGATCCTTATCGGCGGCCATGCTTATGCCGTCGAACTTGCTATAAGTAATTACAGTAACGCGGTATTTATAATTGCCTATTAATTCGTAAAGTATTTCGCCGGCGCGGTAGTGCGTGGCAAAAGCCGTATTAAAGGCAACAAACATCAAAAGGCAAAGCACAAATAAGTGCCTGTACATAAGTTTCATTGTACCAAAATAAGTAATAATAACCTAAACAAACGCGCTTTATACCAATACATTGTGCGTTTTATTGCTCTTTTAACTATATGCAATCATTTGTATCCGTAAGGCTTTAATAGCCCAGTTTTCGGCTTAGCCAAAACAGGCTTTGGCTAATTAACAAATAGGCAAGGTAAAGGGGGTTTAAAAGTATTATAAGCATGGGATAAAAAATGGCAACAATTATAATGTCCATAAAGTAATATATGCCCAGGTGCATACTTAGCAGTAGCCAGCCATAAA
>JBJOOW010000324.1:0-3435 GCA_046051095.1 Bacteroidota bacterium
TTTTACATCTTTCTCTACCTGTTTATCGGCCATCAGGGTAGTAACATCGGCTTCTATAATGCGGTGTATATCATCGGCAGCATCGTGCAGTACCATGCTACGGCTGTAAAGCGAATCGCGCAGTTTGTATAAGCTACGGTTAAAAACACTTTCCTGATTAAACGAATTAAGAATTGCCATAGCAACCTCGTTGTGTTTACGTATACGCAATTTCGATAGCGGGTCCAGTATCAGTTGTACATTATCGTACGTACGCAGTTTATGTAATACCGGGAAAGTGCGTTGCGTATCGGTAAACGAAACCAAATGAGCGTAGTTATTGCTAAGGTTAAAGCTGGTATCCAGTGCGTTTTTATCGTTAAATATAAGTGCGCAATGTGCAGGGTCGTAATTAACCGTGCGGCCCGAAACAGCATCGTTCTCCGGGCGAATAGTAAACATAATTGAATGATGGTTACGGTCGTGCGTAAGCTGTATGGTGTATAATGGCTTTTTATCGCGGCTTTTTATTTTATACACCGTTTGAAAAACACCCTCCGTAATATCGTTCTGTGTACGGTCGAAAAGTATTTCGCGCTCGTTGGTGTTGCGGTCAAGCATTTTACCGGTAAGGTAGTCCTGTGCGGTAGCAGCCAACGTGGCACATATAAAAACGAGTAGTAATAATTTATTCATGGCCGTAGGTTTATTCGCAACTGGTTCCATCTAATTTCATAAAGCTGCCATCGGGGTTGTAGTACAGGTACGGGTGTGCCGTATAATTATCGGCGCCCTGTGTAATGCGTACTACACATTTATACTTTACATAGCGGTTGGTTTTCTCTACCTGTACAATACTGCTTACACTTTGCATTTCGTCATCGCTGGCAATGCTTATTCCGCAGCCCGATATTTTACGCCCCACCAAATCTCTTCGCACTTTAGTTTCGGTTAAGCCACCGCGGTTATCTGGTTCTGTTGCCGGTGCCGGTTCAGTATTTGCTTTTTTAGCTCTGGCTGGTTTTGCAGTAGTGGTAAGCACAGCCGGGGTAACAGTAAGTGGTGCGTTTGTGGTTACAGCAACTGTATCTTTAGCAGGTTGCGCTTCGTCGCTCAACACTGTATCTACTACTTTATTACCACTTATAACAGCGGTGCTGCTATGCGGGTTATCGTTAGCGGCCAGTGGCTTTTCGGTATCGCTATTGCGGATATATAAAAAACCAACCAACCCTATTAAAAGCAACACGGTAGCAGCTATGGCAATTTTCACAAACCTGTTGCTTTTCTCCTCCTGCTGGTAATGCACTGCTGGTTGTGGTTCTTCTACAGGTGTAGTGGTTTGCACTTCAACTTCGGGTGTAGCGGCAACTGCAGTTGTTACAGGTTGCTGTATAGTGTTGGTTACAGCCTGTTCTATCCGCTCTGGTATTTGCTGGTTAAGCAACTCCAGCTCGTGCTTTAGCTTTTTGTTTTCTTCTTCAATGTGGCTCAGTTCCTCTTTCACCTCGCGGCGAACTTTGCGAACCAAATCTATAGTTTCGTTTTTATGCTGCTCGGCTTCTTCTTTAACGCGCAGTATCTCTTTCTTCAGGCTGGCCTCAATCTTTTCGCGCTCTATCTGTTCGCGCAGCTCGCGCTCTTTTTCAATACGCTCGGTTTTCTGGCGTTCCAGGTCGTTTACCTCGCGGCGTAGTTGCTCCTGGCGCTCAAACTCGCGCTGTGCATTCTCTATTTCGGCCAATTCGTTTTCTATCCGGGCTTTCTCTGCCTCTATGCGTTCTTTCTCTATCCGTAGCTTTTCAAGCGATTCTTTCTGATCGGATAAGAGGGTAAACGCGGGCACAAAAAACGGGTTTACAGCACCACAGCCGCCGCAAAAGCGCTGGCTAAGCTCTAACTGGTTACCACAAGTGCTGCAAAACTTTTTCATGCTCTACAAATGGAACAATTAACCCCTTAGGTAGTTAGGGGCATTTTCCACCCGCAAGGGTGCTTACAGCAATAAAAATAGACAGGGAAAAGAGTCGGCAGTCCTCAATTGGCAGCCGGCAAAAAACACAAAATGCAACCGTAAAGAATAAATACTAAACGCAGATTACTTACCCTTTAGGGTAAAGTAAAAGTTGCTACCGCTGCCGGGTAAGCTCTCTACCCATATTTCGCCACCATGCAGGTCGGTTATTTTTTTGCAGATAGCAAGGCCCAGGCCGTTGCCGGGATATTCGTCTACGCGGTTTAGTTTCTCGAACAGTTCGAATATTTTTTGGTAGTAGCGCTTAGATAT
The DNA here is from genome assembly GCA_046051095.1 of Bacteroidota bacterium. Classification (GTDB taxonomy): domain Bacteria; phylum Bacteroidota; class Bacteroidia; order Chitinophagales; family LD1; genus Bog-950. Next base: position 2,267 of record JBJOOW010000324.1, read on the forward strand.
ACCAATGCCATTATCGCGTACGCAGAAGATGACATTGCCCTCAAACTTATCAAAGCCAATATCTATTACTGGTTTACGGTCCTTTTTACGGAATTTGATAGCATTATCAATCAGCTGTGTAAGTAGTTTTTCTACCAGTTCGCGGTCGGCACTCACATCGGGCAGTTCGGTAAAGCTCACCTCTGCCTGTGCTTCGTCTATACGCGGTTTCATCTGTTTCAGCACATCGGCCAACAGCATTTTCATCGATACTTTTTGCAACTGGAAAGGATGCTCATTCAGCGCGATAAATACTTTCAGGTCGCTCAACAGCTTTTCCATACGTGCCGCTGCCGACTGTGCAAAATCGGCATACTCCTGCGCTTCGCTGGTTTTGCCAGCCTTCAGGTTTTCTGAAATAAGCTGCACGTAATTTAGTATGGTGCGTACAGGCTCGCGCAAATCGTGCGATGCCATATGCAGCACGCCTTCGCTGGTAAAACGCTCATCATCATTACGTGCGCCGGGTACGGCTTCGGCATTATTAGCCAGTTCAAAACTAAGTAGTTGGTAAAACTCATCGCCCAGGTTAATAGGCTTAAGTGTAAACCTTACAGGCTGCTCCGATCCATCACCAATCTTCAGTACCCCTTCCATTCTTTTCTCGGCCAAAAACGATTGTACCGATATATCGCTCACCCTTGTTTCGTGCGTTTCTATTAACTCATTCAACGGGCGGTTAGCCACATCAGTGGCTTTCATTTTAAGGTTGTGCAATGCATGGCGGTTAGCCTGTAACACCTGATTACCTTTAAGCACCAGCAGGTTTTCGGTTACCGAGTTTAGCAACGATACATATACCTCGTTGGTAAGTATAGCGTCGGGTTGCTCGTCGTTTGTTTTTACCCTGTCAAGCAAAAACAAATTGGCTTTTTCGCCCTGCCAGTCAATATTGCTGATGCGTATAGTTACTGCCAGATTACGCGTTGGGCGCAGCTCTATCAACTCTTCATCATCTACCTGTTGGTAATGCAGGTGGTCGGCCAGATGCTTTTTAAAACTCTCCTCGCCCAGTATACTATAGGCCTTGCTGTTACCGTAGCGTATATTGTTTTGCGCATTAAGCACCAGCACACCCAGGTTCATTTTATTCAGCACTTTGTAAAGCGCCTCGTGCTGTGCGGCAAACT
>JBJOOW010000325.1:0-2815 GCA_046051095.1 Bacteroidota bacterium
GCAAATAAACAAGTATGTAGAAATTGCTGATAGTATTGTTAAGGATGCAGAACTGGGTAACAATCTGCAGGTTACCGACATGGGCTCGGGTAAAGGCTACCTTACCTTTGCTTTATACGATTATCTGGCAAATACGCTTAAACTATCGCCGCACGTAACCGGTGTTGAGTTACGGAGAGAACTGGTTGAGAAATGTAATGATATTGCCCAACAATCAGGCTATAGTGGGCTGCAGTTTAAAACCGGATCGATTGATACGGCAGAGCTACCCGCTACCGATATGCTGATAGCTCTGCACGCTTGCGACATAGCCACCGATCAGGCTATCTACCGCGGTATAACAGGCGGAGCTAAAGTAATAGTATGTGCACCTTGCTGCCACAAGCAAATACGCAAACAATTACACCCGCAAAGTGCTATTAGTCCGGTTACACGCTTTGGTATTTTAGAAGAACGCCAGGCCGAGATACTGACCGACACCATCCGCGCGCTGATACTGGAAGCGTATGGCTACAAAACCAAAGTGTTTGAATTTATTAGCACCGAGCACACACCCAAGAACGTATTAATAACTGCTGTTAAAACACGCGATGTTTCTACTCCTGACCCTAAAATACTTGAACAGATAAACAACCTGAAACAACTGTTTGGCATTAAGCAACACGAGTTGGAAAGGTTAATGGGTCTTTAACTTACTACTCACTCAATTATCAATCGTTTGTTTATACTGCCACTTTCGCTATGTATGCCTACTACATATGTGCCTTTGGCATATTGCTGTATATTAATTGTAGCGGTTTTACTTTCGGGTGTAATTATTTGTAATAGCCTACCCTGCAAATCGCGCACGGTTATTTGTGTTGGCTGCTGGTAGTTTTTTACCTGCACAAACTCAGTAGCAGGGTTGGGGTATATTAGTATATCGTCGCTCTCAATTGGTGCTATAGCTGTTGGTGTGTTGCAAGGTAAAACAGTGAGTAAGAAAACCTGTTTTGTTTCTCCAATAGCTGTATCGTTCCGGTATTCCGTTGCACATATACCAATTACAAACCTGCCTACTGTGTTAGGTGTAACACTGAGTAATCCGGTTGTAGTGTCTATTGTCAAATTTCCTGAGTCGGATGGAAAATTAGTAGGGTTTGATGTACTAAATCCCGATGTAAGCAATGCATTTGTATATGGCGGTGGTGGTGGCGCAGTTGGGCAGTTAGGGCTACTGTTAGGTGACGGATCAACACAAACAGGGTCTGCACCGTTCCAAACACTGCAAATGCTATATCTTATAGTATCCCCATCAACATTAGTTGCAGGAAATGGAAAAGTAAATGGCCTGTTTACCCTGGCATATACCGGTATAATTGAATCAAACACCGGTGGGTTATTATTAGTTATAAGCTTGGTGCTTAACGTAAGTCCCTGGTCCGGGCTTAAGTTTGTTATGTTCCCCCAGCAGCAGCGTTGGTAGGTAATGGTATAGAATGCAGCGTTAGGTAATGTTAATATAGTATCGTACACTGCTTTTTCCATGCATATGCCCGGAGTATATGCGCATGAATCGGTGTAGTTGGTTGTAATGTACTGTTTACCCGGATATGCAATAGCCGGTTGCGCATATACTAACCCAGAGGAGTTGAAAATGGTTATAAACTCCCATGAACCAAAATCGGCACAGTTAATACAATTACAATCTCTATAAAGGGTAAGCGATAATTGGTATTGGTTGTTGCCCAGCGATGTATAACTAAGACTCCCTCCGGCAAGATGGTTTGCCATTGTAAAGTAGCCAGCCAACACCATTAGTGTTAATAGGTAGTGTTTCATGTAAAGGTTTATGCAAATGTAAACTTAATTTACAATGTGTAAATTGAAGTGATAGTGGGGACTTTAAAAATACTTCATCTGCCGCGGGCTGATAACGTTGTTGCGCTTAAATAAAAAATCAAAGCTAAGGGCTACTTCGTGTGTGCCGCTGGTGTAACCTCGTAGTGGCGATACGGTAAGGTCGTAGGTGTAGCCAAGGCGTAACTGGCGGGTAATATTTACGGCGGCCATAAAGTTGTAGCTGTCGTTAAAACGGTAGGCCGCACCCAGCCAAAGGCGGTCAACAAATACAAACGTGGCGTTAAAATCGAACGTAACCGGTGCATGTGCCGGCACATACTTTAACAAAAACGATGGTACAAATTTTACTTTTTTACCCAGGTTAAAAACATAGCCGCCATTTACCAGCAGGTGGTAATACTGCCGTGCAATATCGGGTGAGGTTTCAAAAACAGAGGTAGGGCCGTTAAGTCGGTTAAGCAGTATGTGCGGCAGTGCCACACCTGCAAAAAAACGATCGGAATAGAAATATACACCAACGCCTACATTGGGTAGCCAGCGGCTTTGGTTATTGCCTGCAAAATTTGGGTCGTTGGCATCGGTAGTGGCAACGTTGTTCAGGTTGGCGCTGTAATGGGTAAAACCGGCAGATAGGCCCAGCGATAGTTTTACTTTTTTCTTTTTACCAATAGGTATACGGTAGGCAAAGCTGGCGGTAAAGCTATTGGTTTTAGTTACGCCAATCTGGTCGTAGGTGTAAATGGCGCCCAGTGCTAATCGGTCGTTTTTAAACGGCGAGTGGGCCGCTACACTGGCAGTTTGCGGCGCCCCTTTCATTTTAAGCCATTGGTTACGATAAATGGCGTTGGCACTAAGTACATCGTGGCTGCCTGCATAGGCGGGGTTAATGTAAAGGCCGTTAAAACGGTACATACTGTATTGTGCATCCTGCTGTGCATTAGCCACAAAGCATAATATCAGGCATATAATAGTT
>JBJOOW010000326.1:0-4649 GCA_046051095.1 Bacteroidota bacterium
CTTTTTAAACAGCACGGTTGCATTGTGGCCGCCAAAGCCAAAACCGTTGCTCATAGCTACTTTAACATCGCGCTTTTGCGGTGTATTAAAGGTAAGGTTCAGTTTAGGGTCAATAGCGGGATCGTCGGTAAAGTGGTTAATGGTAGGTGGCACTATACCCTCTTTTATAGCCATAATACTGGCCAGGGCCTCTACTGCACCGGCTGCACCCAACAGGTGGCCGGTCATAGATTTAGTGCTTGATATATTGAGGTTGTAGGCATGTTCGCCAAACACTTTTTTAATAGCAGCCAGCTCGGCAATATCGCCCAGCGGGGTAGATGTGCCGTGTACGTTAATATAGTCTACATCGGTTGGTGTAAGCCCGGCATCTTCCAGTGTGCTGTTCATTACCATAGCCGCACCTAAGCCTTCGGGGTGTGGTGCTGTAAGGTGGTGCGCATCGGCGCTAAGGCCACCGCCTACCAGCTCGCAGTATATTTTTGCGCCACGGGCAAGGGCATGTTCCAGTTCTTCTACTACTATAGCGCCGGCACCTTCGCCTATTACAAAACCATCGCGGTCTTTATCAAACGGGCGCGATGCTGTTTGTGGCGAATCATTACGCTCGCTCATAGCGCGCATAGCATTAAAGCCACCTATACCACCGGGGCTAATAGGCGCTTCGCTTCCTCCGGTTACAAATACCGATGCTTTATTTAAGCGTATCAGGTTAAATGCTTCTATAAGTGCTATGTTGCTGGTAGCGCAGGCCGCTACGGTAGCAAAGTTAGGTCCACGGTAACCCCATTTCATCGATATTAACCCAGCGGCTATATCAATAATCATTTTGGGTACATAAAACGGATTAAAACGTGGTGTGCCATCGCCTTTTGCATAGGCAATAATCTCTTCGTGAAAAACATCAAGTCCACCAACGCCCGAGCCCCATATTACACCTACACGGTCTTTGTTTAAACCGGTTGCCAGGTCAAGCCCGGCGTCTTTAATTGCCTCATCGCTGCTTACCAATGCATACTGGGTAAACCGGTCGATACGTTTCACCTCTTTACGATCAATAAAATTAAGCGGGTCGAAATTTTTTACCTCGCAGGCAAAACGGGTGCGGAACTTAGATACATCGAAACGGGTAATGGGAGCAGCACCGCTAACACCATTCAACAGATTATTCCAAAACTCGCCGGCATTGTTGCCTATTGGGGTAAGGGCGCCAAGGCCGGTAACTACTGCTCTTTTCAAAACCATGATCTGCAATTATGTGCCGTAAATAAAGTGCGATAACAACGCGTGCCAGTGCCTTTTATTTTACGCTGAATGATGGCACTATTATAAAAACAAAGTGGCAGATTATTAGTCTGCCACCTTTCAATTTTTTCAAGCTCTATTATTTACTTACCGTTTTTTCGAGGTATTCAATGGCTTGTCCAACAGTGCCTATCGTTTCAGCCTGCTCGTCAGGGATAGAAATATTGAATTCTTTTTCGAACTCCATAATCAATTCCACCGTATCAAGCGAATCGGCGCCAAGGTCGTTAGTGAAGCTAGCCTCAGGGGTTACCTGGCTTTCTTCAACGCCCAGCTTGTCAACGATAATTTTCTTAACTCTTTCTGCGATGTTTGACATGTCTTTTGGTTTTAAATTGTGGTGCGAAAGTAAAAACATCCCGCCCTTTGCCAAAAAAATGTTTTGTACTGTTAAAATGGCGTTATAACAAGCTTTTTTTCAGTGCTTTATACAGTGCCGGTTTTGTTTGTTTTACTCGGTATAATCCAGGTCTTTACCAAAGGTTTCGTGTGCGCCCAGTATAGCCCACAGTGCCAGCCCCATACAAAGCAACCCTACTACAAAAGCTGCCGTAGTGTTATTTATAAAGTTGGTGGTAAGAAACTGAAACAGCATTGTAATAATGGGCACCGAGCCACGCACAAAGTTAGGCACCGTATTAGTAACTGTAGAGCGGATGTTGGTGCCAAACTGCTCGGCAGCAATGGTTACAAATATGGCCCAGTAGCCGGTAGCACAGCCCACTAAAAAAGTAAGCAGGTAAAAACCATTGGCCGAAATGCCTTTGGCAAAAAACAAAAAGTACACCAGCAGCAACACACTAAATACCAGATATAGCAATACCACCTTACGGCGGCTGCGCAGCAACTGGCTTATAATACCGCTAAACACATCGCCCACGCTTAGGCCCAGGTAGGCATACATCAGCGCCGAGCCATTTACCACTTTGCCCTGTACCTCCAGGTCTTTAGCCCATATCAGTTCGCTGTTAGCTACTATAAGGCCAATAAAATACCAGATAGGCAGCCCCACCAGTATGCACTTAATGTATTTAATAAAACGGGCACGGCTGTTAAACAACATTAGTATGTCGCCTTTACGCACATCGCTTTGCAGCACGCTTTTAAACATACCCGATTCGATAGTACCTACACGCAACATAAGTAACAGCAGGCCCATTGCGCCACCTATTATATAGGCCACCTGCCAGTTGGCAAATGTGGTATTAAAAATACTGCCCAGCACGTTGCCAATGGCCTGGCCGTTAGCACCCACTACAGCGGCAAACACAGCACCCAGCGCACCAAACGATACAATAATCATAGTACCATAGCCGCGCTTTTCCTTGCTCATGGTTTCGCTTACCAGCGTAATGCCTGCACCCAGCTCGCCGGCAAGGCCAATACCCGCTATTACCCGTATTACGGCATACATGGGTATGCTGGTAACAAACGCGTTTACCACATTGGCTGTTGAGTAAAGAAGGATAGAGCCAAACAACACCGATAGCCTGCCCTTTTTATCGCCCCATATACCCCATAATATACCGCCCAGCAGCATACCGGTCATTTGCATGTTGAACAGAAAAATACCGGTGCTTTTTATCACCTCGGGGGCGGCGCCTTTCAGCAGCACTTCCAGACTTTCCTTTTTAACTACATTAAAAAGTATCAGGTCGTATATATCTACAAAGTAGCCAAGTGCAGCTACTACAATTATAAAATAGGTTAGAAAAGAACTTTTCTTTTCGCTCATAGTGGTGTGGTGCTGGTTAATGTAACTACATCTCCCTCCTTAAATTTATATCTGTCTGCCTGATTATCTAACGTAAAAATGTACAGGTGCTGCCGGTCGTTACCCTGTTTATCTTTTGCAGCCATAGGTGCAAACATTTTGCCTGCAAAACCGCCCAGCAAATAAGGCTTGTTGTAACTAAACTGATAATTGGCAGTAACGCACTCTACTAACACAGACCAGTTTTTACCGGTCATGTTAAATACGCCTTCAACTTTGCACTGTATCGGTTCCACCTTTTTTATAAAGATGGAAAATAATAAAAACCATTTCGGCTACAAGCAGCATGGCGCCGCCCTGGTGCAACATGCCCCAGCCTAACGGAATTTTTCCTACACAGTTTAGCACGGTTATTATACCCAGCAGGGCCTGCAGGGTTATAAGCACCGGAAAAAGATTTAGCCCCAGTTTAAATACCTTATCGGTAGTGCTGTTGCGTGCCTTTAACCAGAACACTGCAACTAATATTACCAGCAGGTAAGCAGTACTGCGGTGGGCAAACTGTATAAAGGTACGGCCCCAGTGGTCTTGCGGCAGGTAACTGGTAAAGCCTGCCCAGGTAACCGGTTCGCTGAACAAAGCCGCCGGTATATACTCACCATTCATATCGGGCCAACTGGGGTATGCCAGCCCGGCTTTCATACCCGACACTATGCCACCTAAAAATATCTGCGCCAGTAAAATAACAGCTATTAAAACGGCCAGCGTACGCAGCGGTTTTACTTCGTACTTCTCACTTCGTATTTCATAGTCCTCTCTTAATACCGATAGCGCCAGCCATACTGTCCAGGCCAGTAGTATAAATGCAAGCACCAGGTGTACGGTTAACCTTAGCGGTGGAACAAAAATGCCGGTAAGCCCGCCCTTTACCATTATCCAGCCAACAAAGCCCTGCAGGCCACCAAACAAAAACAAGCCTATCAGCGAATATATAAGCCGCTTGTGCAAATAACCTTTCCATAAAAACCAGGCAAACGGAAAAACAAAAGCCACTGCAAACATGCGGCCCCAAAAACGGTGGAAGAATTCCCAGAAAAAAATCCATTTAAACTCCTCAAGGGTCATGCCCTCGTTAATCATCTTGTACTGTACTTTCTGTTTGTACAGCTCAAACTCCTGATTCCAGTCGGCCTGGTTAAGCGGCGGCACTATGCCATTAAGCGGTTTCCATTGGGTGATAGATAAACCCGACTCGGTTAAGCGGGTAATACCTCCCAGTATTACCTGAAAGAAAACCATTACACAACCCACCAGCAACCATATACCAACTACCCTGCGAACATGTGGAGCCATAACACAAAAATTTAGCGGTGCTAAAGTGTACATTCAACACCTGAAAACCAAAATAGGTTCGCGCTAAAAGCACAACAGCCCTGTTGCTTGTGCAACAGGGCTGTTGTATAAGCAGCAAACAAGTATAGCGTTATTCTTTATAAATGCGCTGGCCGGCTTTGCCGTTTTTGGTAGTAATACTAAGTGTATACATACCGGCAGGTAAGCTGCTAATATCTATACTGTTGTTACGCAATTGCGGGGTAAGCACCACAGCACCCAGCATGTTGCTAACTTC
>JBJOOW010000327.1:0-2994 GCA_046051095.1 Bacteroidota bacterium
AGAGATATAAATACTAACGTATTTATATCAAATCATCAGTAGTAGCATCGATGTTTTTTAAAACAATAAAGGCAAAAAGGCAGTTTCAATACATTTTCGGCCCGCCGATTGTTGTATATACAAGGGTTTTTGGGGCGTTTTTTAAAAGTGGCTGTTTGTAATATATTGGTAATGAGTTTATTGCAAAGGGTGTTAACATGGGGTATTAACATGGAAGGTGTTTAATTGTTTGGTAATGAGGTGTTTGTGAGGGTAAGGGTTTAACACAGTGGCGGTTTTTTACAAAAAAGTAAATAGGGGGCCGGTTATTCGTTTTTGTGGGGTAAAGTGTCTATCTTCGCGCGCCCTTTGGTAACAGGGGGTAATTAACAACCAAACCTGCCTTAGGGCAGGTAAAATTAAACTCACGTTAGGCGGGGTGAGAATAAACAATAACCGCAGTTAGTAAATGGCAGAAAATATTGCACAAAACGCAGCCGGAGCTCATGATGATTTCGACTGGAACGTAGACAAGCGTAACGTGGTTCGCTACAGCGAGCAAGACCGCGCCAGCTACGATGAGCTGTATGGCAAAACCCTTAAAACTATCGAGAACGACGAGATAGTGAAAGGTACTGTAGTAGCATTAACCAATACCGACGTGGTATTGAACATCGGTTTTAAATCTGACGGCCTTGTTCCGCTATCAGAGTTCCGCGATGTTGAGGAGTTGAAAGTTGGTGATTCGTTTGATGTTTACGTGGTAAACAAAGAAGACAAGAAAGGTATTTTACAACTTAGCCGCAAAAACGCCCGCATGCTTAAAGCATGGGAGGAGATTGTGGACGCACACAAAACCGGTGTGGTTGTTACTGGTAAAATTACCAGCAAAACCAAGGGTGGTCTTATTGCCAATGTGTTTGGTTTGGAGACTTTCTTACCAGGTTCGCAAATTGATGTTAAGCCTATTACCGACTACGATGTGTACGTAGGTAAGAGCATGGAGCTGAAAGTGGTGAAGATTAACGAGGCTATTAAGAACGCTGTGGTTAGCCACAAAGCGCTTATTGAAAGCGATATCGAAAGCCAGCGCGAAGCTATTATTGGTAAACTTGAGAAAGGCCAGGTACTGGAAGGTACTATCAAAAATATCACTGACTTCGGTGCATTTATCGACCTTGGTGGTGTTGACGGCTTACTTTACATTACCGATATTTCGTGGGGCCGCATAGCACATCCTAAAGAGGTGCTTGAACTGAACCAGAAACTGAACGTGGTTGTGTTGGATTACGATGACAACAAAAAACGTATCAGCCTGGGCTTGAAACAACTTCAGCCGCACCCATGGGATACTCTGGATAAGGATATCGAAATTGGTAGCAAAGTGAAAGGCAAAATAGTTAACATTGAAGATTACGGCGCATTCCTTGAGATTACTCCGGGTGTAGAAGGCCTGATCCACGTTAGCGAAGTTAGCTGGAGCAATACACCAATTAACAGCCGCGAGTACTTCAAATCGGGCGATGTTCACGAGGCTATCGTGATGACGCTTGACCGCGAAGAGCGCAAAATGAGCTTAAGCCTTAAACGCTTAACCGAAGATCCATGGTTGAAAATTGCTGAGAAATTCCCTGTAGGTACACGTACCAGCGGTGTGGTTAAAAACATTACTCCTTACGGTGTATTTGTTGAGCTTGCCGACGGTATTGGTGGCATGGTACACATCAGCGACCTTAGCTGGACCAAACGTTACAACCACCCAACCGAGTTTACCAAAGTAGGTAACACGCTGGATGTAGTTGTACTGGATATTGACAACGATAACCGCAAACTTACCCTGGGCCACAAACAAATAGAAGAAGATCCATGGGATTCATTCGAAAATGTGTTCCCTGTAGGTTCGGTACACGAGGCTACTCTGCTGCACAGCGATGACAAAGGTGGTATAGTATTGCTACCTTACGGTCTGGAGGCTTTTGCGCCTAAAAAACACCTTGCTAAAGAAAGCGGTGGTTTTGTAGCAGCCGATGAGAAAGCTGAGTTTAAAGTAATAGAGTTTAACCGTAACGATAAGCGTATACTTGTAAGCCACGCCCGCATTTGGGAAGAGGCTAAGAATATAGCTGTTGAAAACGAGAAAGCTGATAAGAAAGCTGAACGCGAAAAAACAACCAAAACTGTTAAGGCTATGCAGAAGAGCGTAGAGAAAACAACTTTGGGCGATTTGAGCGCACTTAGCGAACTGAAAGAGAAAATGGATAGCCAGGACGCTGCTAAAAAAGCAGAAGAAGGCAAAGGCGAGTAAGCCCCTCCCTACCCTCCCCAAAGGGGAGGACCATTAAGATAAAACCCCGCATGGCGTAAGCTGTGCGGGGTTTTTGTTTTATGCTATTATGCGGCAATTCTCTATCTACGCGCTATGATTACTGCGCAAGAGATTATAGAGTCGATACCCGTGCGTTTCAGGCCCGAGAAGGCCGTGGGGTATAATACCGTGTTTCAGTTTGATATAAGCGGCGATGAAACGCTGCAATACACGGTGGTAATTAGCAATGGTACCTGTACATTACAACAGGGTTTGCAGGGCACTGCCGATTGTGTAATTAAAACCAAAGCGCAGGTGTATGTAGATTTGGAAACAGGTAAGGCTAATCCGCAAATGGCGTTGATGATGGGTAAGGTGAAGGTTAGTAACCTGCCAGCCATGATGCAGTTTGCGAAGTGTTTTAGAAAATACACGACCACAGACCACAGACCACAGACCACGGAAAATGCAAAACAACAATCTGTAACCCGCAAGCCACAAACGGGTCCATTAGCGGGGGTTAAAATTATAGATTTTACAAGGCTGCTACCGGGGCCGCTGGCTACTATGTTTCTGGCCGATATGGGCGCCGATGTTATAAAGGTAGAAGACCCCGATAACCCCGATTATATCCGCGGTTTCGAACCACAGGTAAACGGTACGAGTATGTTTTACCTGGCGCTTAACCGCAACAAGCGCAGCCTGGCAGT
>JBJOOW010000328.1:0-2995 GCA_046051095.1 Bacteroidota bacterium
CTTTGAAGTAAAGCAGGTATTTGGCGATTACCAGTTAAATAAGTTTGAACCGGGCACATCGCCGAGGATGATTTTTGTGGCGGTGAAAAAATGATTGATAATAGTAGTAAAGATTGCTTCGTCGTTCGCAGAGCCTCTCTCCTCGCAATGACGGATTCTCATTAATGATAGAGACACTACGCCATATAGACCACCAGCTGTTTGCCCTTATAAACCAGGGCATGGCTAACCCCGTACTGGATGTGGTATGCCCCATATTGCGCGGCAAGCCTTTTCTGGCGTTGTTTTATTGTGTAGCGGGTTACTACCTGTACCGCACGTACCCAAAACAGTTTATAAAAATTGCAGCAGCCGGTGCTGTTACTTTTTTACTTACCGACCAGCTATCGGCTACGGTTATAAAATCTATTTTCCACCGGTTGAGGCCGTGTAATAATGCAGAGATTGGAGCAAGGCTATTACTTGACCACTGCGGTGGTGGTTTTAGTTTTGTATCGGCGCATGCAGCCAACAGTTTTGGCATGGCAGCTTTTATAAGCAGTGTGTTTATGTACCGCAAGAGCGTAATAGTACTTACGTTTACCTGGGCTGCATTGGTGGCGTTATCGCAGGTGTATGTAGGGGTGCATTTTCCGGCAGATATAACCGGCGGGGCGTTGCTGGGTATAGTTACAGGCAGCACAACAGCTTATGCATTAAAAAGGTGGCTGCCGCTTAAAGTTGAATAATGTTTTACATTAGAACCACATAATCGCATTAATTACAATAAACCATTTACCACACCATGGCTTTTGAATTTATAAAAGTAAACCCTCAGCACGAAAAGTTTGTTGCTGTTATAGAACTGAACCGACCTAAAGAGTTAAACGCACTTAGCCGCCAGGTAATGCTGGAGATACGCGATGCGCTACGCGAACTGGATGATGATGATAACGTGCGCGTAATAATACTTACCGGTGGGCAAAAAGTGTTTGCTGCCGGTGCCGATATTAAACAGATGGCTACCGCTACCGCTATTGATATGCTGAACATAGACCAGTTTAGCACCTGGGACCAGATAAAGAAAACCCGCAAGCCTATTATAGCAGCCGTATCGGGGTTTGCGTTGGGTGGTGGTTGCGAACTGGCTATGACCTGCGATATGATAATAGCTACCGAAACCGCCCGCTTTGGCCAGCCTGAAATTAAAATAGGTACCATGCCCGGAGCAGGTGGTACGCAACGCCTTACCCGCGCTGTAGGCAAAGTACTGGCTATGGAACTGGTACTTACCGGCAAATTTATAAGCGCCGAAGAAGCACTGGCCGCCGGCTTAATAAACCGCATAGTACCGGTAGAGCTAATGATGGATGAAACACTGAAACTGGCGCGCGAGATAGCTAAACAATCGCCGGTGGCAGTTAAACTGGCTAAAGAGGCAGTGAACAATGCCTTTAACAGCACACTGGATGAAGGCCTTTTGTTTGAACGCAAAAACTTTTACCTGACCTTTGCCAGCGAAGACCAGAAAGAGGGGATGGCTGCCTTTGTAGAAAAACGCACGCCCGACTTTAAAGGCCGCTAATACCACCAACCCACATGCTTACTACCCCATTGTTTCGTACTATGTTACTGGTATGCCTGCTTACAGGCAAGCTGTTAGCCTATGCCAAACAAGAGGTGAGCATTAAAAACATAAGCACTGCTACCAAAACACATAACGAAGTAAACTGCCTGGAGGTAAAGTTTGATGCTACCCTTAAATACAGCTACAACCAATTGCTGCAACAGGGCGATAGCAGCGACCAATACCTTGTAGAGTTATATCTTAAAAACGATGGATACATACCAGCTGCTAAAGGCTATGGCAGCTTTCAGGATAAGGATGGGTATGTACATGCCGGCTATAAGCTGTTGCTATCGCACGATGTAAAATACTTTGGCAGCATTACGCTGTATATACCACTGGCAGCTATACAGGTTGCCGATGGGCCGCAGGTATTAAAGCCTGTTTTTAAAATAACCGATAGCCAGCAGAAAGCACTATACAATTCATTTACCGGCGAGGCTTTTACTGTGAATTTTCCGGAGCGGATAAACCTGCGGATGCAGGTGCGCGAAATACAGGTAGAAGAAACCGACTTTAAAAACGAAATGTGGGATTATTTTTTTATTGATACCACCAACGCCCGCCCCGAGGTTTGCTGGAGCGTACTACTGGCTGCGCGCAAAATAAACGGCTCGCCGCATAGCAAAGACAGCTACAGCTATTACGATAGCGAAGGCAAAGACGATGTAGAATTTGCCATTTGCCGCAACGATATTTTTTACATAAACGTGTACGACTTTGATATGCTAAGCTTTAGCGACCTGATAGGCAGCATGCGCATGGACATGAACGACATGAAACAATTTAGCGGCAGTAGTTTTACCACTAAGTTTGGCCGTGTAAAAAAAATGGATTTTGTAGTAACGATATTGTAAGCACACATAACACTAACCAATGGAAACTACTAAACAATTTAAGGTAAGCGAAGAAGGTTTAAAGAGAACAAAAGCACGTGTAACAAAAACGATGGTATTTGTGGGTGTATTAGGCTTATTGTTTTCTCATTTCATTAATCAGGCGCAACAAAAAGAACCCGACATAAGTACCGAAATACCTGTTATGGCACTTTTGGTTATTGTTTTTATCGGCTCTACAATCTGGACGCTAAAAAGAACAACCCAACTTATACAAAGCTATACTGTGTCGTTTACAAACAATGCTGTTGTACGAGGGCAGTTCAACACTCCTACCATAACTATACCCTATAATGAGATAACAGAAATAATAAAAAATTACGATGGGAGTTTTTCGATAAAAGGCAAATCGAAATTTGAAGCAATTGGTATATATGCTCTAATAGAAAATCACGAAGAATTAGAAAAAATACTTGAAAGTTTAAAGCCTGTAACACAACCTGCTGCTACGATAAACTTTTTACACAAGTACAACTTCATAATCATTTTGGCA
>JBJOOW010000329.1:0-6417 GCA_046051095.1 Bacteroidota bacterium
GCAGTTTTTGGTGCATCTGTGTAGGGTGTGTGCTGCTAAGTTAAACTAAAAATAGTGTTGCATTTATTCAAGCTCATCGCTTTTTTGTTGTTCTACACCACAATTATTGGTTGCTGATAAAAATCAGCCAGCAATTTTTCTCCACATAAATTATGGTGCCATTTTAAAAACCGCTGGCACACATTCAAATATAAAATCATACTTCATTACAGATCAAAAACGCAAACCAATCAGCTACCTATCAGCAACTTACACCAAACAAACAAGCTATTACAGCTCTGTAATACATCATTCGTTTATAAAAACGCCTTTCAATAAATCTGTTCATACAAACTAAAAAACGCTTTAAGCAAAAAATAATTTGTGTTTTTCTTTTTCGTTTCTACCATTATTATTTTATATATTCGGATTGACTAAGACTATGACACACTGTGCGCCAATGCACAGAACTTACTTGCGCTTGTAAATTGTTTTATTGGTAACTGGTTGCTGCTGCTACCCGCATTTTATGCCGGGTTTGCGGTCAGGGAGGTATTTATTTCTTAACCCAAAATACGTGCAATGAAAAAACTGTACTCATTTTTGGCTGTAGTATGTTGTGCCTGTGCGGCCAACGCACAATCGCTATCGCCAACAGTAATTGCCAGCACCGGCGGGTTTTCGCAAAACGCTAACGGCAGTTTGTCGTACACGGTTGGCGAAATGACCATGGTGCAAACTTTCTCGGCCAATGGCAATATACTTACACAGGGCTTTCAGCAACCAAACGATTTTGTGAGTGGCTTAATCGACCTTTCGCAAACCGATTTTGGTGCTGTAGTAGTTTACCCCAACCCGGCGGTAGATAACCTGTGGTATGGATTTCAGTTTCCCGAATCTGGCCGTTTGGAGGTAACCCTGTATAACACAGTTGGCCAAAAAGTAGCCGATCTGTACACAGGCAATTACAGCCAGGGCAAACAGGTAGAGGAACTGAACGTATCTACGTACGCAGCAGGCATGTATATGCTTACTGTAAACTTTGTATCGGCTACCGATGGCAAGCTGCATACAACTACCCGTAAATTTCAGGTAATTAACTAATCAAGCCATCGCACAACATTAATTTTTCAACCCTTAAACTTTAGCACAATGAAGAAAAGATTACTTACCGCATTCATGCTTTTTGCAATGTATGCTGGCTGGGCACAAGCCCCCCAGGTACTTAACTACCAGGCGGTAGTGCGCGGTGCCAACGGCAGCCCTGTAGCCGCCAACACATCTGTACAACTTCGCTTTACCATACACGATGGTAGCGCCACTGGTACATCTGTATTTACCGAAACTGTTACTACCACTGCCAACCAGTTTGGTTTGGTTACAACCGGCATTGGTAGCTCATCAAGCCTTTCCAGCGTAAACTGGGGTAACGGCACAAAATTTTTACAGGTAGAAGCCAACGTTAACGGCGGCGGCTTTACCGATATGGGTACATCGCAACTAAACAGCGTACCATATGCATTATTTGCAGCTAACTCTCAAGCCGGCCCTGCTGGCCCTACCGGTGCCGATGGCGCTGCCGGTGCACAAGGCCCTGCCGGCCCTACCGGTGCTGATGGTGCCCAGGGCCCTGCGGGTGCTCAAGGACCTGCCGGACCTACTGGTGCCGATGGTGCTCAAGGTCCTGCCGGTGCTGTTGGCCCACAAGGTGCTGCTGGTGCACAAGGCCCCGCTGGCCCAACCGGTGCCGATGGCGCTCAGGGTCCTGCTGGTGCTGTAGGTGCACAAGGCCCTGCCGGCCCAACCGGTGCTGACGGTGCTCAAGGCCCTGCTGGTCCACAAGGTGTTCAGGGTATACAAGGCTTACAGGGCCCTGCGGGTCCTGCAGGCCCAACCGGTGCCGATGGCGCTCAGGGCCCTGCCGGTGTCGCTGGTCCACAAGGTGCTCAGGGTATACAGGGCTTACAAGGTCCTGCCGGCCCTACTGGTGCTGATGGTGCCCAAGGCCCTGCCGGTGCTGCTGGTGCCCAAGGCCCTGCCGGTCCAACAGGTGCTGATGGCGCGCAAGGCCCACAAGGTGTTGCCGGCCCTGCTGGTGCAGTTGGTGCACAAGGCCCTACTGGTGCTCAGGGTTTAACAGGTCCAACTGGCCCTGGTACTGTATCGGGTACTACTAACTACATTTCAAAGTTTACTGCTGCAACCACACTGGGCAACTCATTAATGCAGGACAACGGCACAGGCTTATCTATTAATACTACCCCTTCGGTAACTAACCAATTGTATGTTTACCGCCAGCAACTAACAGTTAACGGCGATGGGCAGGCAACACTATTCGGCTACCGTACCCGCGATACGCAAAACGATGGCACCGGTTACAGCGTTTCTACAACTAACGATGCAACCCGTGGATACAATTTTTGGGGCGATGTATACACCTTTGGTGTAAGTGGTTTTAACTATAACGACTACAGCCGTTGCGGTGGTACTTTCGGTGCCGAGCAATCTGGTGCTTACTGGGGCTCGCTGGGTTATAGAAGCAGCGGTCTGCTAAACTATGGCGTGTATGGCAGTGCGGCCTATGCAAGTGGTGCCGGCCGTATGGCTAACGGTACTGCCAATGGCATCGGCGCTGGTTTTTACGGCGATATGATGGGCGGCTGGGTACGCGGCGATGTAATGGGCCTGATGACCTCGGGTAATATGTTTGCTGCCTATAACGTAGGCAACGTATATACCGAAGGTAAACAGATAGAGCTTGTTACTTCTTCTACCGGTACTAAAGTACCTGCATACACCGTTACAGCTGCTACCAGCAAAGTATACGGCGATGGTACTGCTAAACTTAACAACGGTACTGTACGTGTTAACTTCGATGCTGCATTTGCTGCTATGGTTAGCAAAGACCAACTACCTACTATTACCGTAACACCAACCGGTGGCTGGGCTAACCTGTACATTGTAAGTGTAGATGCCGAAGGCTTTACTGTAGCCGAGGCTAACAACGGCCAATCATCGGTTAACTTTAACTGGATTGCCGTAGCTAACCGTGTAGATGGTACAGCTACTGTGCCTGCTCAAATGCTGGATGCTAAATTTAAAGACACTATGCAAGGTGTAATGTTTAACGAAGGCAACAAAGAGCAATCGGGACAAAGCATGCACTGGAATGGTACCGAACTACAATACACTGCGGCCCCTAAAGTAGACCGCGGCCCTAAAGTAGAACCAGCGTACGCACGCCAGAACCATAAATAGTAATTAATCATTCTGATTCTTAGCCCCGTTGCCATCAGGCAACGGGGCTTTCTTTTTAATTACCTTAGAATAAGCCAACGGTTAAATTATATACCTTAGCAGTATGCGATGGCTGTTTATTTTATACTTTATACCACTGTATGCAATGGCGCAGCAGGATACAGCTTTGCAGCAGTACTACAGGCACGTAATACAAACACTGGCGCACGATAGTATGCAGGGGCGGCTGCCCGGCACATCCGGCGAAATAAAGGCCGCTTCATTCATTATTGAAGAATTAAAACAAACCGGTTGTTTGCCATTAAAAGGCAAAATGTATTTACAACCTTTTGCGTACCGCAACCCCGATAGCGTACTCATAAAAAGTTCTGGCAATGCACTTGCCTGTGTAAATTGTAACGCTACCAAAACAGTAATAATAGGTGCTCATTACGACCATTTGGGTATGGGTAAGCATCACTCGCGGGCACCTTTCAGCAATGCCATACATAACGGCGCCGATGATAACGCCAGTGGTGTGGCCATGTTACTTTCGCTGGCAAGGTGGTGCACTACACATAAAAAACAACTTAAGTACCGGATAGTGTTTGCCTGCTATAGCGCCGAAGAAGATGGCTTATGGGGATCGAAATATTTGCTTGAAAGCAATGTAATTGATACAACTACTATTGCTACATATATCAACCTGGATATGGTGGGGCACCTCAACGTAACTACCCCAATATTAAAAACAGAAGGATTGGTAGAACACCCGGAGCTGGATTCATTATTAATGCCCGACTCGTTAGCAGGTTTTGCCGTACGTAGGGCCGACCCCATTTTTACAGGCGGTTCAGACAACTATACGTTCGAAACACACCACATACCCGGTTTATCTTTTAGCACAGGGCTTACAGAGCAGTACCATAAACCCGAAGATGATGTAGAGCACATTAACTTTACCGGCATGGAACAGATAGACAACTACCTTTTACACCTGCTTAAAAAACTAAACCATATATAACAAACAAAGCTATAACCCAATAGCATAGTATTAAGCCTGCATAGCAAGCATAACAATAACTGCTACTGCAACCATGTACAATAGTGGTGGGCGTTAAGGTTAGTGCTTTAAACAAGCACCGGGTGGTACGTAAATAGAGAGGGCTGTTTAATCTAAAAACAACTCAGAGGTATGGTTAAACAGCACCAGGCTTATCTTACGCAATGTAAGAATGGTACTGTTGGTTTTACCGTTTTCTATTCTCGACAGATTAGCTTTTTCTATATCGCACAACGCTGCAACCTCATCCTGCGACATCCTTTTTTCCTTACGCTTCTCGCGGATCTTCCTTCCAATTTCGATTAGATAATTTTCTTCTGACATATTATGTTTTAGAGAATGTGTAAATGTGCTTAAGAATAACCGTACTATTGTTGCTTAATACAACAACCAGCACACATTTTTTGTTCGATGTATACAAATTTTCTATATAATCTTAGCACAAACCGAACCGGTTGGGCAATAAACTAAATCTACCGGTAAAAAAAAATGTTTTTTTACGGCAACAAATTGTGTTACAACCAACACAGCATACAATAACATATGTACTACAAGTGGCAACCAAGGGGGGTATGTTGCCTGTGTTAAACAGTAAGCCAGGGGGAGTGCTACTGAAACACATAATAAAAAATAAAACTACAAACAGGAGCTACATCGCTTCTAACCTGCACCTGTTTTCTTTGTCTTTTTAGTTGCTTTTGCTTTTGGGTTATAATTAAGTGCCAGCTGAATCCAGTAGTTCTACTGCTTGTGGGTGTTAAGCACATCATCATCCACAAACACAAATCCTTTCATCTCCCGTCCGTTAAAATCCATAGGGCGGCAATTACCGTTCTCCAGTACACTGTCGTAATCGTCAGGGTCCAGGCGAACCATCAGGGCATCCTTCACAATGCCCACGCACATTTTACCGTTAACCATAAAGCATACGCCGCCAAACATATGTTTCTCATCCACCTGGTGGTGGGTTTTGGCAATTATCTCGCGGGTACGCAGGGCAAGGTTCTCGTTATAAGGCATTTGCCGCACTTTGTTATTGCCTAATGTATGTATAAAAACAATTACACAGAAATTTTATTGCAGCTTTTTTATAACACGTAACCCCATGTATATGTTAACGTTAGCAAATATTGGCAGGTGTAGAACACATTCCACACTACTTGTACGTTATAAGTACAATATGGGCAAACGCTACGCCGCTACACATACTTTTTAAACCGGCACAACGTTTGAATTATGTATAGCGCAACCATTTATTAACCCTAAATACATGTATTATGAAACCGAACAACCAATTAACCGAAAGGTATGTGCTTATTGAAGATGAAATGGGTTTAGAGTTTATTAAAGTAGCAACCCGTTAATACGCATACCGTTAACCACAATTAAATTAACTAACCAATAAATACGTGTAGTATGAAAACCAAAAAACAAACAACAAGCAATAGCCGATATGTATTACTTGAAGATGAAAGCGGCCTTGTATTAATTAAAGCGGCGTAACGCCAACAGTTTTTATAGCCCTTGTGGCTTTTTATACAGCGCACCGGAAAGGAATTCCGGTGCGCTTTTTTTGTACCCTACATACACCGCTACCAACTGCACTATTAAAACGGATAGCCAAAGGCCAGGTTAAACACCACGTTTTTAAATTTAAGGTCCTGCACAATCCACCGGTTACCTTCGGGTAGCGATGGCTGGCGCAGCGGTATACCTACATCGAACCTGAAAACAAAGAAGTTTAAATCGGCACGCAAACCGGCACCGGTAGAAAGGGCAATTTCTTTTGCAAAGCTGTTCCACTTAAACTGACCGCCCGGTGCATCGGTGCTGGCGCGGTTAAGCCAGGTGTTACCGGCATCTACAAACACAGCACCTTTTAAAAACCCGAATATGGGGAACCGGAATTCGGCGTTAGCCTCCAGCTTTATTTCGCCGCCTTGTTGTAAGTAAAATACATTGCGCACACTATCGGGCGGCGAGTACGAACCCGGCCCCAGCGAGTTGGCCGTAAAGCCCCTTACGCTATACGCCCCACCCGAAAAAAACTGCCGCGAGTATGGCAGCGTTAACGAGTTGCCATAGGGTAAGCCCCAACCCGCCATAAACCGAAACGCCAGTAAAGTATTGGTGGTAGT
>JBJOOW010000330.1:0-3200 GCA_046051095.1 Bacteroidota bacterium
CCTAATTTTCATTTTTGGCGAAATTAGCTCGGGTGCAGGTTTGGGTGTAAGTGTTGTATCGGTAGCGTTTACTGTGTTTATGGGTTTACTAGAGTGCCTGGTAGCTTTTCTGCAGGCATACGTATTTACCCTGCTAACCGCCAGCTATATTGGTGCTGCGGTTGAAGAAGCACACCACGACGACCACCATTAATCTGATAATAACTAAATTATTTATAAACTCTTTTTTTCACTTTTTTAAAATCAAATCAAATGCTTAACACAGTATTATTAGAAGTAGCTGGCCTTGGTATTGGTTACGGTATCGCCGGTTTAGGTGCTGGTATCGCAGCTTACGGTGCTGGTGTAGGTATCGGTCAAATCGGTAAAGGCGCTCTTGAGTCTATCGCTCGTCAGCCAGAAGCCGTTAACGATATCCGCGCTAACATGATCCTTACTGCGGCTCTTGTAGAAGGTGCAGCTTTCTTCGCAATGGTTGTGGGTCTGCTTGTAGTATTCAAGTAAGATGCCTTAAACTTTTTCGGGGCAGCAAAAGCGGTTGGCTGCGTTGCCCCGATTTTTTTAAAAATTTGATTTCTGTATTTTTTTAATTCTCTATACTAACTACTTAATACTATATAAAATGGAATTAGTAAAACCGGCGATAGGCCTCGTATTCTGGATGTGTGTTACATTCAGCATTCTGGTGTTCATACTTACCAAATTTGCCTGGAAACCTATACTGGGCATGATTAAGGAGCGCGAAACTGCTATCGAAAACTCGTTGAACGAGGCTACCAAAGCCCGCCAGGAAATGAGCCAGCTAGTTGCTAAAAACGAAGAGCTGCTTAACCAGGCTAAAGAAGAACGCAACAAAATATTGCACGAAGCACGCGAAGCTGCCGACCGTATGAAAAACGAGATAGTAGCAAAAGCACAAAAAGAAGCTGAAGAGAAAATTCAGGCTGCTTTCCGCGAAATCGATATTCAGAAAAAAGCCGCTATTGTAGAGGTTAAAAACACAGTAGGTAACATGGCGCTGGAAATTGCCGAGAAAGTTATCCGTAAGGAACTGAAAAGCAACAACGAGCATGTTGAGTACGTGAATAAGTTAGCTAAAGAATCGAACCTGAACTAAGATGAGCTCACACAGAATAGCATCCCGATATGCCAAATCACTTATTCTGCTGGCGCAGGAAAAAGGCCAGTTGAACGAAGTGTTTGCCGATATCAAAAGCATAGACACAACTTTTGAAGCCAGCCGCGAATTAAAGCTGGTGTTCAGAAGCCCTATTATACCTACCGATAAGAAGCTGAACATAGTTAAAAGCTTATTTGAAGGTAAGATAAGCGACCTGCTGTACCGTTTTCTGGTACTAATGATTAAGAAAGGCCGCGAGGTGCACTTTCACGATATGGTTATAAGTTTTATTGAGCAATACAACGTACTGCGCAATATTACCCCTGTAACTATTACATCGGCTGTTAAGCTGGATGCCGGCCTTATACAAAGCATGCTTAACCAGCTAAAGGTTAACGAAAAACTCGGCGATATAGAGCTTAAAGAAATAGTAGACGAAAGCATTATTGGTGGTTTTATACTGCAATACGGCGATAAAATGATAGACAGCAGCGTGGTGCGCAAACTAAGCGGTTTACGCAGCGTTGTTGATGATGATTCGTACATTAAAAAATATAGCTAACAGCTATAAGGTATTATATACAAACAGCCACGATTTATCGTGGCTGTTTGCGTTTTACAGGGCATAGTGTTTTAGCAGCGATATTTGCCCGCTGTGGTATACATCGTGGTGTATAAGGCCATGTAACATTACATACCAGTTAAATTTTTTGCCGGGCACAGGCTCATCCAGCATTGGGTCGGCTACTTTATCAAATGCTGTAACTAAATTTGTTTGGCTGGTTTGTAAATCAACTAATGCCTGTTGCCAGGCTGCTTCGGTGGTTTCGTATCGGGTAACCCAATCGGTTTCGCTATTTAGTTCTACACTATAGCTACTGTTGCCTTGCAGGTGTTCGGCAACAAATCTGCGCCAGCAATGCATGTGTTGCACATATTCGTAAATGTTGTGCTTAAACCCGGTGGGCTTGGCAAAGGCCCTTTGCCAGGTAATATCTTTAAGTGTTTCGGATAGGTTACTGCCATACCACATCGGGCCATCCCAATTGCGTTGTAGTAATTTTTGTATACGGGCAGTTTCTGTAGTCATGCTTTAGTATTATACTTTAAAGGTATAACCAGCAGGTAAGTTTGCAAAGTTTGTTGACGTATTTATACAAGTAATAAGGGGTAGGAGGTGTGTAATTGTTTTATGTTTGCTGCATGGGTAAAATAAATTTTTATGCAGGCCCGGCTATACTACCGGCCGAAGTTATAGAACAGGCACAAGCTGCTATTAAAGATTTTGAAGGCACAGGCTTAAGCATTTTAGAGGTTTCGCACCGCGGTAAAGAGTTTGTGAAAATAATGGAGAACGCCCGCGCGCTGGTTAAAGAGCTAATGGGCATTAACAATAACTACGAAGTTATTTTTCTGCATGGTGGTGGTTTGTCGCAGTTTCACATGGTACCTATGAACCTGCTGAACGAAAACGAAACAGCCAGCTATTTCGATACCGGAACCTGGGCACATGGTGCACTAACCGAGGCCAGGTTATTTGGCAATGTACATGTAGCCTGCTCATCTAAAGATAAGAACTACACCTACATACCTAAGCAGTATACGGTAGCTCCCGGCTCTAAATACCTGCACCTTACCAGCAACAATACCATCTATGGCACTCAACTGCAACTGCCGTTAAATCCACCTGCCGGCGTACCATTGGTATGCGATATGAGCAGCGATATATTTTCGCGAAAGCTGGATTATAATCAGTACGATTTGGTGTATGCTGCCGCTCAAAAAAATATTGGCCCATCGGGTACCACCATTGTTGTGGTTAATAAAAACATACTGGGTACAGTAACACGCCGCATACCTAAAATGTTAGATTACCGGCAGCATATAGAGAAGGAGAGCATGCTTAATACCCCATCGGTATTTGCGGTGTATGTATCGTACCTTACCCTGCAGTGGATTAAGCGCGAAGGCATAGATACTATAGAGGCCCGCAACATACGCAAGGCTCATAAATTGTATAATACTATTGATGGCAGCGATTTGTTTGAATGCCCTATTGCAAAAGAAGACCGCTCGCTGA
>JBJOOW010000331.1:0-9279 GCA_046051095.1 Bacteroidota bacterium
CATATTAAAGCGCCGACCATTAATAGTTGTAACTTTACTAACCCTGTTATTTAACGTTAATGCCGCAATGGCACAATCGGTTAAAGGTACGCCGGCTAAAATTACAGATACGTATGGTATATGGACCGACTTTAACCTGCGCGACAAAGCCGATGCCGACAAATTCCGCAGCCTGGTGGGCAGTGCTTTGTTTGAAGAGATAGCCAATAACTGCAACGAAAAGAACGGATGGCCCGGAGCTATCAGCAGTTACGAAGAGCGCAACAGGGTGCGCGACCAGATGCTTAAATATGTGTGCTATCAGATTGGTGAAGTTGATGACAAATGGGTGCTACGCGTACCAGCCGATGAGAACAAGTTTTTGCCCTATGGCGTGCGCCCCGACCATGATATTTATTTTATGGTACGGAAAACCGATGTGCAGTTAACTGGTTCTCCTACAAGGCCTGCTACTTCATCCGTTTCGCCCGATGCGCCAAAGGCGTCTACATCATCGTACGTAAATATAACCAAAGGCCCGCGTGCAAGGGTTAAAGATAGCTTTGGCATATGGACAGATTTTGACCTGCGTACCAAAGCCGATGCGGGACAAGTGAAAGCAAAACTGGGTAGCGCTGCTTTTGAAGATGTAGCCAACTATTGCAACGAAAAAAGCTGGCCGGCGGGTATTGGCAGTTACACCGAACGCGAAAAGGTACGCGCTGAAATGAAACAATACGTTTGCTACCAGATTGGAGAATCGGATGATAAATGGATACTGGTGGTACCGGCAACTGATAATGGTTTTCAACCGTACGGTATGCGCCCTACCCGCGATATTTACTTTGTAGTACGCAAAAGCGATGTTGATTTAAGCGGTACACCTATCAATACGCTTTCAAGTAGCAGTACTTCAACATATACCTCATCCGGCTCATCAACAATTACCTATACAGGACCTAAAGGTGTACCGGTTAAAATAAACGGTACCGGTGGCTTATATTCTACTGTTAACCTGGGTAACGAAAGCAGCGCTTACGACCTTAAGCAACAATTTGGCACTACCCTGTTTGATGATATAGCTGCCTATTGCCGCGAGGATAAATGGCCTGCTGCTATTAGCACCCTTAGCGGTCGCGATAAAGTGCGTAGCCAGATGAACGATTACAAAGCCTATAAAATAGCTGAATATGATAACACCTGTATACTGCGCATACCGGCTGCCGAAAATGGCTTTATGCCTTATGATATGCGCCTATCGCGCGATTTTTATTTTGTAATAAATAAAAGCGAGATAACAGTACTATCGTCTGCATCAGGTAGTACTGTATCATCCGGCAAAGGTGTACCTGCTAAAATAAACAGTACCGGTGGTATGTATTCTACCTATAACCTTAATAACAGCGCGTCGGCGCTCAGAAGCCAGTTGGGCGATGCACTATTTGATGAGGTGGCTGTTTACTGCCGCGAAGATAGCTGGCCGGAGGGTATTAAAACATTTAGCAATAGAGACAAAGTACGCAGTAGCCTTAACGACTATAAAGCATACATGATTGCAGAGTACGACGGTAAGTATATTTTGAGCATACCGGCTGCAGAAAACAAGTTTATGCCTTACGATATGCGCCCTGCGCACGATATTTATTTTGTAATAAATAAAACCGATGTAACAGTTAGTAACTCGTATTCGGGCAGTACTACAACAACTACTACTAAAGATTACGGAACCAGTAATGCATTTTTAGATACCCGACCGACATCTAACAGCAATACCAATGTGGTAGGGTTTGCCGCACAGTTAAATGCCCTAATGGAGGCATACCCCACTAACTTTCAGAATATAAAAGGCGATAAACTACCCGAGGCCCCCAAAGACATGTTTAAAACAGAGGAATGGTACAGCAAGATAAAACTGGATGGCAGCGAAAAAACAATTGTGCGCAAGGAATGGCTGGGCAGCAGTTGCAGTGTACAGGCTTACTATAAAGAATACAAAAGTAAGGACGATGCTACCGCTAAATACCGCGAGCTGGTGAAAAAAGTACAGGATGCTGCCTTGCCTTGCTGCAGTATGGCACAGGGCGACGAGTATACCAGCACCGAACTAACCAGCACTGCCTGGTTGCCATTTGATTTGAGTGGCAAGATGGGCCCAGGGTACGATAATATTGTGCTGGAAGTACGGGTTATTAAACTGCTGGATATAGACACTAAAACATACACTACCTCTGATAAATGGTTTGTATCGTTATCGGTGTATAAGCAGAAGTAACACCCCGTTTCGGATTCCCTTATTCCGAATTTATATATTCGCGGTTCAACTTAGATGTATGTTAGAGATTACCGCAATACGCAACAATGCCGAGGCTATTAAACAAGCCTTAGCCAAAAAACACTTTAAAGAAGTAAACCTGATAGATGAAATATTGGGGGTAGATGAAAAACGCCGCGCCACGCAAACCAAACTGGACGAGAACCTGGCCCGCCAGAATGCCATAGCCAAAGAGATTGGCGAGCTGTTTAAACAAGGCAAAAAAGAAGATGCTGAGGCTAAGAAAGCCGAAACAGTGAAACTTAAAGAAGATTCGAAACAGTATGAAGCCGACCTTGCCAAAGCCGAGGAGGAAATGAAAGACATACTGGTACGTATACCCAATACACCGCACAGTTCGGTACCACAGGGCAGAACACCCGAGGATAATGAAGTGGTGAAGACAGTAGGCGACATACCTAAACTGCATGATGGTGCATTGCCACATTGGGACCTGGCAAAAAAATACGACCTGTTCGATCTGGAGCTTGGTGTAAAAATTACCGGTGCAGGTTTTCCGGTTTATAAAAAACAGGGCGCTAAACTGCAGCGCGCGCTTATCAGTTTCTTTTTAGACCATGCTGTAGAAGCCGGATATACCGAAGTGATACCACCGCATATGGTAAACGAAACCAGCGCTTTTGCAACCGGCCAGCTACCCGATAAAGAAGGGCAGATGTATGTTACCAAAGAAGAGAGCTTTTACCTGATACCAACAGCCGAAGTACCGGTTACCAATATTGTACGCGATGAGATATTGGATAACCTGCCTGTTAAGTTTGCAGCCTACTCGCCATGCTTTCGCCGCGAGGCCGGTAGCTATGGTAAAGAAGTGCGCGGCCTTAACCGTGTACACCAGTTTGATAAAGTAGAGATTGTGCAGATAGCACACCCAGATAAAAGCTACGAGGTGCTGGAAGAGATGGCCCGCCATGTAGAAACACTTTTACAAAAGCTTGAACTGCCTTACCGCATACTACGCTTATGTGGCGGCGATATGAGTTTTGCAAGCGCGCTTACGTACGATTTTGAAGTATACAGCACCGCACAGCAGCGTTGGTTAGAGGTAAGCTCGGTATCTAATTTCGAAACGTTCCAAAGCAACCGAATGAAAGTGCGTTTTCGCGATGAAAACAAGAAGACCCGTTTGGCGCATACACTAAATGGTAGTGCACTGGCCTTACCGCGTATAGTGGCATCGCTGTTGGAAAACCACCAAACGCCCGATGGCATAAACATACCTAAAGCGTTGCAACCGTATACCGGTTTTACAACCATCAGTTAATTGAAAGCCGGGCTTAGCCCGGCTTTTTAATTTAAACGGCTTAGGTAACCTATTGTTTTGCATCTAATATGTAATGTACATACAATTGTAACCGTTTTGTAAAAAGTAAATAATACCGCAACTGTAGGCTGTTTGGTTTTCGTCTATTCACATGTGCATAGGTTCGTAGGGTTTTTGGTACAAAGCTGCCCCAAACTGTGGCGCTAATTAATTTCTAATAATTAGAAGGCTATATATAAGTTGCTCATTGGTAGATAAAAAGGCCAGAAAACTAGCCTTAAAAGGCTGTTTAGCAATTAATGGCACCATTATAGCCCCTATTGTTGAAATACTGTTAATACTACAGGCACATACACATAATGGTGTAATAATATTTGAAAACAAACGTTAGCCTTGTAACGTATTATTATAATAAAAGAAACCTGTATGAAAACCGACACGTCCATGAATTTAATGCTGGTGGTGTTTTGTGTGGTTCTGATAGGTTTTGTTCTACTAAATGCCCGTATGAGCGAAGCGCTTAACAAAAAACAGGCAGAACTGGAGAACAGAACAGAGGTGGCGCGATAAGCAAAACAGTACTTACCTTACAATTGTAACCTTGCGGGTTACAACACCGCTACCGGTATCTGCCTTAAGCAGGTATAAACCGGCGGGCAATGCAGCCACATCTATAGTAGTTAAGCCTTCGTTTATTGTTGCAGTAATTATTTCCTGGCCGGCAAGGTTATAAACTTTTGCTACTGCACTGTGTATGCCGTTTAGCTGTACGTTGCAGATACCTTTTGACGGATTAGGAAAAACGTTTAATGTAACCTGGCTATCCAGTTGTTTAATACCGGTATAGGTTGCTGATAACTGCAGAGCCCTGTACGCATTAACACGGCCGTAACCCATACGCTTGCACCAGGTACCATTAGCATACACAGAGTCGTAAGAGCAGCCAACTTTATCGCAGCTTAGCGACATTACATTGCGTATGTCTTCGGCATCAAAATCGGGGCGAACGGATAACAACAAGGCGCCAACAGCCGCTGCATTAGGGCAACTTGCCGATGTGCCCGAAAAAGTTAATTCGTAATCGTTGTTAGAAAAACCTTTGGTGCCTCGCATATCGGTAGTAGCAATACGTACCCCCGGTGCAGCAAAATCGAGTCCGGTTCCGTAATCGCCGCTCCAGTCGTCGTTATAACAATCGCCTGTATCTACCGGTGTATCGCACATGTTACTGGCATTAACCGAAATAGTTTCGGCCAAATTACCAGGCCATAGCGGGCCGTTGGAAGTACCGCCATTACCACTACTGTGGAACATAGCAATGCCCTTACCACCACGGGCATTAGTGTAAGCTGTATGTATGGCATCTTCTACCGGTTGTTTGCCGCCGGGTAATAAACCAATAAACTCATCGGGCAGTGCCCACGAACTGCTAAGTATATCGGCACCTGCTTCGCTCCAGCTCCAGCCTATAGCATCGGCAAAAGTAGCCGCGCTTGAATATGGCAGTGGATCGCCATTGGTAGAGAGCTGTATGTAATAAAAGGCCCGCACCGGTATTACTTTACAACCGGGTGCTACGCCAACACCGCCCAGGTTATTATCTTTTATGGCCGATAATATACCGGCACAGCAAGTGCCGTGGCCATCGTTAGGATAATTAGGAGTAGGGTAACCATCGGTGCTATCGCTAACGGCATCGTGGCCGGGTAGCAGGTTGGCGCGCAGGTCGCTGTGCAGGGTATCAACGCCTGAGTCTATCAAACCTATTTTAATGTTAGGGTCACCGGTGGTAATCGTCCATGCGCTATCTACGTCCATATCGGCATCTACTGTGCCACTGCCCTGTACGGTAGCACCGGTGTTATTTATATGCCACAATCTGCTGTATAAAGGGTCGGAACAAACTACAGGGTTAAGCAGGTAGTTTGGGGCAGCATACTCTACCCAGCCTTCGTTAAGCAACAAAGCGCAAACATCAATAGTATTTTTGTTTAGTTGTTTGTTGTTATTGGCAAGGTACAGGTTAGGTATGTATTTATCGGGCGTAGCCATAGCTAAACCTAACTGGCTCAGCTTTTCGCGTAATAGTGGCTCAAAGTTTTTATCCTTCAGCTTTATAAAAAAGTTGTTCAGTACACCAGCGTAGTTGTTTTTACCATCGGTAATAAAAAACGATACGAACTTTACATTGCTGTTTGCTGCAAAATATTTTTGCGCCGCGTCTAAATCTATGGTGTTACAGATGGTTAGCTGTGGTGAGGGTAAATGGGTAAACGAACTAACTGTGCCGGAAGCTTTAATAATGGTTTCTTTTTGTTCGGTAGTAACACCGGCATCAAACATTACAATCAGCCTATCGGTAGCTATATGGTTTTTGTAACCGGTAAAGCTATTTGCACACAATATTTGCGAGGCGATAAGGCAAACTAACAGCAAAATGTTTTTCATAAGAATAGTAGAGCGGAAAATCTGTTTACGGATTTGATTTGGGCAGCCAAGGTATAAATGAATTGGTATTTCTTTTATACCGGCTGTATTCGTCGTTGCCTTCGTATTTTTTTTCGAGCATGGTAACACCCGAAACGCGCAACAACAGGAAAGTAATGGTAACCGGAGCCAGTACCGATATGTACCAATGGCCCGATGGTATAGCGAGCATAAAAATACCCCACCACATTACGGCCTCGCCAAAGTAATTGGGGTGGCGGGTATAGCGCCACAGGCCTTTGTTCATTACCTGCCCTTTATGGTGGTGGCCGGCTTTAAACATATACATCTGGTAATCGCCAAGGGCCTCGAAAAAGAAACCAACCACCCATACCGCCACACCAACCGGGTACAACACTTTGTACGACTTATGGATGGTTAAGTCGGTATTGATGACAATAACCGGCAACACATTAACAAACATAATTACCCCCTGCAACATAAATACCTGTAAAAAAGAGCGTATGAGTACAGCATTACCCCATTCTTTCCGCCAGTTGGCATAGCGGAAATCTTCGGGTTTGCCAACGTTGCGTATTGCCAGATAGATTGATAAACGCAGCCCCCACACTATTACCAGATAGCTGGTTAGCTTCTGGTGAAAACGCTCATCGCCATGTACAAAGTAGGTAACTATAGTTACTACTATAAAGCCCAGCCCCCAGCCAATATCGGCCACGCCGTTGTTTTTAGTTGCAGTAGCAATTAAAAACATAAAGCACATGAAACCGAAAATGCAAAGTGCTGAAAGCAGATAGGGATTCATAGCCCTAAGATAACAAATAATACTACCTCAAAACATACGCCAGATAAACTATCAGCATTACAGCCCCGGCAGCAAAGGTATAGTTAAGCTTATAGCTGTAACCGTTGTTTTGCACCCGTTTGGCATGCAGGTATATAGCCAGCAGTCGACCGGCACCCTGCCCTGCAAATAATAGCTGTGGCAGTTGTGTTAGGTAAGCCACATAAGCGCTTACTACAAACAGGGTGCTTTCTACTACCCCCAACGTTGCCAGGTGGCCGGCATAATCTATATTCTCTTCAAACGTACAGTTGTAAACAGCACTGGTAAGCATAAGCGCTATAAAGTATAGCAGTACCACACCAAACAGGGCAAGTACATTGGCGATACCGGCTATAACACTAAACAGGTAAATACCCAGCGCGGTGTAGCCAATGCCCAACACTATCAGTGCCATGCGCCAACCCAGGTGAAAATCGGGCGCACAATCAAACCCTACACCACCATAAAATGAACCAGCTATTACACGGCGGTTGTAAGAAATAAATTTGTATAGCGGAGTAAGCGTTTTTTTTAACCAACGGCTGTTAAGCAACGGCTTTAAAGCCGGTAAGGTGTTAGCGGCTATTAGAAGTAAGCCATCTAACCCATACAATACTTCGCCGGTTTGGTTATCTACCAAAGGTATTTCGTGGCGGGCACGGTCTTTATCAAGCCTGGCTAATGTGCCTGCATCGGCTTCTGCAAAGCTTTTACGGCCTTCTTTATCCAGTATGCCTGTTTTTAAAAACGCACCGCTATAAGCATCGCACATGGGGCAGGCATTATCGTATATCAGGGTTTTGTTTTTTAAGGTTTTCATACATGTTTATTTAAGTATGTGGAATTCGCGTTCTTGTATAAACTCAAGTTCTTTTTTACAAAGGCCTACATAGGCAAATAGTATTATCTGCGGCACTATAATTACCAGAATGACAAAGCCGGCAGCACCCATAAAATCAGTGGAACCAAATGCAGCCAGAAATACCAGGTATAACAGCGAGCCAAATAAATGCCTTACTCGCCACTGCGTAAAGCCTATGCTTTTATGCTTAAGAAAAATATGTAACGCGCTACTACATAGTTGATATGTACCTATCAGAAATTGTACTATTAATAATAATGTTGGTTCTACTAAGGTAGTTGCTACAGCCAGCAGATTGATAACCACCATGCCTATTTGCACCCGTAGGTCCCATTTTAAGATACTTGTTTTCATAATCTATAATTTTCTAAACTTTCAAAATAAATTGAAACATATTGCTCTAATAAAACCCCTGCACCGGCAGGGGTAGTTGTTTTTTACTTAGCTACCAGTTTCATCAGTGTGCCATAGAACCAGTTTTTATCGGCCAGCATCAGTTTATCGGCTATGCGGTCCATGCTTTCGGCGTAGTTATCTATATCTTCTACCATTTTAATAAAAGCCTTGTATTCGTCTTTCTTTACGTCTTTATCATCAATCATTTTAAGGTCGCGCAGGGTTTTGCGCAGCGGGTCTATTTCGCGTTTACGGCGTTCGCGAATAATTTTTACGGCTACCTTCCATATATCTTTTTCGCCGGCAAAATACTCTACACGCTCACCCAGCCTGGTTATACGCTCGGCCAGTCCCCAATCTATTAAGGCCCGCATGTTCATATTAACGTTGCCGCGGCTTACATCCAGTAGTTCCATTATCTGATCGGTAGTAAG
The DNA here is from genome assembly GCA_046051095.1 of Bacteroidota bacterium. Classification (GTDB taxonomy): domain Bacteria; phylum Bacteroidota; class Bacteroidia; order Chitinophagales; family LD1; genus Bog-950. The sequence goes on from JBJOOW010000331.1 coordinate 8,542, forward strand.
TGGTTCGTTGCTAACCAACAACAGGGCATGTATTTGTGCCATGGTGCGGTTAATACCCCAGTTGGTACCAAAGGTACCCCAGGCTTCAACAAATTTGGTTTTGGCTTCGTCCAGTTTCATGGTGTAAAGGTAAAGTCTATTTATTGAACTTTCAAAATATTTTGAAAGATTTGTTTTAATTGCTCTTTAAACAAAAAACCTCAGGTATTTGCCTGAGGTTTTTACATATTTTACTGCAGATATTAATTAGTTACAGCAAACCGAAGTGTAGCATACTTGTGGTTCTGTTTTACCCTCAACAGGTATATCCCTTTGCTAAGGTTTGTGGTTATATCTGTACGCATACTGGTAGAGGAGGTATGTACTACTACTTTACCAGTAATATCGTTTATCTCTATTTCACGTTCGGTAGCGGTAGTAAACTCCAGTACAAAGCTACCGGTGTTGGGGTTAGGGTATAGTTTTACGTTTCCTGTAACAGTAATATCTGCAATACCAACACTTGTTACATTAAACTGTGCCGATTGGTTGGTGCAGCCATTGGTATCGCTTACTTCTACATAGTAGTTGCCGTTTTGTGTTATGGTTAGTGTAGGGTCGGTAGAGCCATCGAGTATAGTATTATTAAAATACCATTGGTAGCCTGCCGAAGGTGTAGATATAAGGGTATCGTTTACGCGGGTTATTACTGGTACTGTCGGTAATGGAAATGCTGTTACAGTTTCGGGTGCAGAAGCG
>JBJOOW010000332.1:0-2680 GCA_046051095.1 Bacteroidota bacterium
CGCAATTCGATTTTCGCGAAAAGTCACTCGGACAATTTGATATACCGCACGTGGTTGAAAGCAATACATATACCGAAAAGGATTGGTTGCAAATGCATGAAGTAGCAGTTGTGCTTAATCCAAACTCAAGAATTTTTTAACTAACAACTTAAATATTATACCACATGAAAAGCAACAATTTTATTGTAGTAGAAGGTTTTGATGGCTCTGGTAAAACATCAATAGCCAAATGGCTGGAGGCAGACCTGGGCTATACTTATACCAAAAGCCCTACGGGGGCCTTTGCCCTGGCACGAGAGTTATTTGATGATGTTGATTGTATTCCCTTACGAGACCGATTGGCCTTTTATACCGGCGATTGTATCCGCGTTTCAGAATTACTACGCTAAGAATGTTTAGAAGAGAAAGTGGTGCTGGATCGATATTATCCCTCAACGTATGCTACCACGAAGCCCTATCACCAGGCTCTACCAAAAACCTACACAGCATTTTTGAGCAACTCTATCAGCCTGATATTATATTGTATTTGAAAACCGATTATGATGTTTTAACCGAACGCCTTAAAAACCGCGAAAACTCTTTGAACGACCGTTTGGTAAAGCCCGATTTTTACCGCAAAGTAGAAGAGCAATATAAGCGGTATGAAAATCTGCCCTTCTTTTTTGTAATAGAAAACAACGGAACACCAGCCGAAACACAACGCAAAATAACGGAACTGTTACATACTGTATAAACACTATGCCATAAGTATTGCTTATGCACCAGGTGCAAAATTGCCTGGTTGGTAGATGCTGCTCACTGGGCTTATTAAAGAATGTTCCGGGTACAAGCAATGTTTTTCTAGAAAATGTCTTTTTAAATTTAATGCCATAAAACCCTTATCTCCAAAGGGTTTTATTCAAATAGCTGGCGGCAAAGTGCTCTTTTAAAAACAGAAAAAACGGCAAATTATGTCGTTGTTCTCATAGTTGCAAGTCAACACTTTTGTTTCAAAAACACATAGCACCAACACCCGGCAGTTGCCCCTATTAGCTATTGATGGAATGACAGTTGCTTGTTTAAACCTGAATTTTTCGATTGTTGCTTTCGGTGCTGGGGTGTAAAGGTGTTTTGTATGAAGTGAAATTACAGATTAATGATAAAAACAATAAGGTTAATCATTAAAAAATACTGAATTCAAAAAAAGCAGGCTCCCAATAGGGTATACTAATACATTAGCACACTTAAAAATTTATTATAGAATTTATATAAAATACCCATGTACATGTTTGTAAATCTTGTTTTTACGATGGTGTGATTTTAGTTTGAATGTCTGCTATACACTTTCCTTGGGTAGGAGTGTATGTGGTTTTTTTTAAATGAAATTATTGTGCTGCATGGGAATCAATTACAGTAGCAGCACCTTAAGCCGGAAACGGTACGTGAGCTAAAGTTATTGGCGTATAGTTTTTCTGCAACATGATGTGGTTTACGGTGCTCCACAGTAATGCAATAGTAATGCCTTTTAGAGGGGGGGAGGTTTTGAATGACAATAAATTTTCTTTAATGTTTATGCGAGCCAATTTTGTTTTACCCGGTAGTAATTTTTCGAGATTGTTTTTTCTACTGGTTTTTTCAGCCATTTGCCTTACCGCTTGTAAGCAAGATGATGATGGGGATGGGGTAGAAAACAGCAAGGATAAGTGTAAAAATACTGCACATGGTGTAAAGGTAGATAAGAACGGTTGCGAGGTTAAGCAAAGAGAGTTAGGTGCCATTCATTTTTATATGGATAACTCGGCAAGCATGGGCGGGTATTTTAATAAGGATGCCGATTTTAAAACTAAGATTTCTGATATTACCACTAAGGTTGAAAAAAATATAAAGCCCCTGGATATATGGTTTATTGCCGGTACGGCAACTAAGTATAATGGTAATTCACAAAAATTTAGTACCGATATTGCCACTACCCCTATTGCCACACAAGATGGTTACCAGCTTTTCGAAATGATACGAACCATTGCTGATCGTAACGACTCTAACGATGTATCACTTCTTGTATCAGATTGTATCCTCTCGTTCCCCGATAGCTTAATAAAGAAAAACCGCGAGATAAATAAAACCGAAGCCCCCAACAGTCTTAAAAACAGCGTATTTTCCACTTTCTCCGATCTGAATAAGAAAGGTTTAGCCACCAGTGTATATGCTTTCCGCTCCAAATTTTACGGTAAGTATTTTAATTATCAGAATACCCCTACAGATTTTACTAAAGATGGTATCTCGCGCCCCTACTACATATGGGTAATTGCCAATAAGGATCTGTTGAAAAAGTTTAATAGCCGCCTGGCAGATATAAGCACTTTTATGCCAGAGAGGCAACTGCACTTTGGTTTAGATGAAGAACCGGTAACTGCTTATAACATTATTCCGCAGATAGAGCGCAAGGGCGAATGGAACAAAAACAACCATCCGCAGGGGCTTAAAGATATAGAGATGGGTAAAAGCGAAACGGTGCAGTTTTGCTTAACCACCAACCTGGATAGTTTACCAGAATACGCCAGAAATATAAAATACCTGAAGGAGAATTTGAAGATAGAAACCACAGGTTGCGAAACCGGGTTTACAGTAAAAACCAAAGCCGAACTTGACCGCAGCAAACTAAAAAGTGACCCTCAAATTGCATTGGTAGAAGGCGCTACCC
>JBJOOW010000333.1:0-2607 GCA_046051095.1 Bacteroidota bacterium
GTTTTGTATTATCTTTATACCTCAAACAATATGTTATGAAGGTAACCCTGGATATTGATGACAGCAAGGCTGCGTTTCTTCTGGAACTGCTAAGTAGCCTTGATTATGTTACCATAGATACAGATACGCAATTTGAAGTGCCTGAATGGCACAAGGAAATTGTGCGCCAGAGAATTAAGGACGCTACGCCGAATGACTACATTACATGGGATGAAATGAAGAAGAAGATAAAGCTGAAATAGCACAATGAAGAGCTTTGTGGTTACAATATTGCCCCGTGCTTTTAATGACATTCAGGATGCTGTTTATTACTACGAAAGTCTAAACGATGGTTTGGGTGAAAAATTCTTTGATGAAGTTGATGCCTATATGCAGATATTAGGTAAGCATCCTTTTTATCAGGTGCGCTATGATGATGTTCGTTGCCTGCCGCTTAAGAAATTTCCTTACATGATACATTTCAGAGTAGATGAAATACAAAAAGTTGTGTATGTAGAAGCTGTAGTTAACTGTTACCAAAACCCCGGAACAAGCTGGTTGGTTAACGAGCCTTAAAAGCGCTGCTATACTTAAAAACAAAAAGCATTAATTTGCGCCATCTAAATAAATATGGCCTTTAGCCTATTAGCCATTTAAACGTTTAGCCCTTTTGTGATAAGGAAACTCTACAACACTCTTTTTTCTACCGATAAAGAACTGGCTGCATACATACGCAGTGTTACCGGTATTACACCAGGTAACCTTAAACTGTTTAAGCAGGTTTTTCAGCACCGTAGTAAGTTTATAGAGCCTAAGGAAAATAACGAACGGTTAGAGCTACTGGGCGATGCTATACTGGATGCTATTGTATGCGAGTTTCTGTTTAAGAAATATCCGTACAAAGAGGAGGGCTTTATAACCGAACTGCGCTCGAAAATTGTAAACCGTAAATCGCTGAACGAAGTTGGCACCAAGCTGGGCCTGGTAGAAAAGCTGGCGTTTAACCGCCGCAGCATGAACGATGTTTCTAAAGACCTTGCCGGCAATACCTTTGAAGCGCTGGTAGGTGCCGTATACCTCGATTCGGGCTTTGACGCTACCCGTAAGTTTATAATGAAACGGGTATTAAAAAACCTGATAGATGTAGACTCGCTGGAGGTAACCAACACCGACTACAAAAGCCAGATATTTCATTACATACAACGCGAAGGCAAGAGCATAGAGTTTAAGGTGGTGGAAGAGAAAGTACGTAACCGGCGTGCCTATTTTATTATAGAGTTGCACATCAATGCAAAATCGGTATCGCGCGGCGAGGGTTTCAGCAAAAAAATTGCCGAGCAAAACGCAGCTATGAATGCCCTTAAAGCATTGGGTGTAGAAGGCAGTGCAGAAGCCTGATTATAATTTCAACAGCTTAATTACTTTACTGTTTACCTTAACAAAGTACATGCCTGTACTTAGCATAGCAACATCGGCATTGGTTTTACCGCTGTTTACTTTTATGCTGTAAACTTCTTTACCCTGCACATCGGTTATTACTACTGTAGCAGGGTTTGTAGTTTCGATGGTAAGGGTATTGTTGTTGAGTGGATTGGGATAAACCGATACAGGTGTTGTAGTAACCTCGTTAATGCCGGTAGTTGGTTCAATGGTAAAAGTCTGGCGGGCAGTATCTGTGCGGCCACAGTTATCGGCAACAATAAGGGTTACTGTGTAAGTACCTGTGCTGTTATATGTGTGGTTGCCGCTGGTTGTACTGTTGGTGCCATCGCCAAACAGCCATTGGTAGCTGGTAGCGTTTTGCGAAAAGTTATTGAACGTATACGTACGGGTTGCTGCATTGCCTGTAAAATCAAAGTCGGCTTTGGGTGTAAACTCGCCAATGTTCCACTGGCTGGCCGAATCGTATACGGTTTGGTGGGCTATTGTTTGTAAAAATGTAGTAGTAGCCTGTTGTGCCAGCGGCGAGTAGCTTAAACCAATAGGCGATTTACCAAAAATAGTTTCGTAAAAAGTACAGGCGGTGAGGTAAGAACCCTCTACCGTAGGGTGGCTGTTATCGGTATTCCAAAGGTTAATAGTAGTATCGGTATGCCAGCTTGTTTGCCAGGCAACACCAGCCGGTGCTACCAATGCACGGTTATCATCTGCCATTTGCAGGTAGCTTTCGCGCAGGCGTGCAGTAACACCTTCGAAGGTGCATAGTATAGCATAGTTGCCGCAGTTTGATTGGTCGCCATATTTTTTACCCCAGGTCATGTAAAACACTGTTTGTGTGCAGGGGTTGTTGTCGTGTATAAGGCTATCCAGTATACGGGCGTAAGGGTACGTTTGCGCTTCTACTTGTGCAGGCGGAAAAGATGGCTCCTGGCTTTGTGCCTGTACAATTACATAATCCCACTGCTGGGCATATATTTTTTGAATAGTAGTGGCATTGGTTGTATGCCCCTGTAAAGTGGTGCCACCGGGTGTATTGGAGTCGAATGTAATTGTATCGCCACCGCTACGAGCCAGATTGCTGAACATAGTGGGCAGGTCGTTTACATATACGTAACTGTTGCCTATCCACAATACTTTTTTCTGCTGCGCAAAAACCAGTGTGGTGCCAAGCAGCAATAAAAAAGAAAG
>JBJOOW010000334.1:0-9412 GCA_046051095.1 Bacteroidota bacterium
CATTTATTGTAAACGCCTTTAAGGCAGATTAGTATGATTGTTATTACAGCCTAAAAATAAAAAAGCGCAGCAAAGAAATTTTGCCGCGCCGTTTTATTTATGGTTCTTTTAGTAATTACGAAAGGTGTTTATTAAGCATAGCCACCAAGTTAGCTTTAGGCACTGCACCTACTTGCTTATCTACCACCTGTCCGTTTTTAATAAACAGAATGGTAGGTATGTTACGGATGCCGTACTTCATAGCAGTTTCGGGGTTGCTGTCTACGTCTACTTTACCAATTATGGCTTTGCCGTCGTATTCTTTCGAAAGTTCTTCAATTACCGGTCCTATTGCTTTGCAGGGTCCGCACCATTCGGCCCAAAAATCTACCAGTGTAAGTTTGCCGCTATCCAAAACGGTCTCTTTAAAGTTGTTGTCAGTCAGTTGAGTTGCCATCGCTATTTGTTTTAGAATTTGAATTTAATGGTTTTGTATTTTAGTTGCTTTACAAAGGTAGGGTGCTAGTTGTCAATTTGTGAGCCAAAATATCGTATTGTTTTCAACAGCTTAGTTATTCAGACAATTCTCTATTGTTTCGGCTATTTTGTCGTCGTTAGGCCATTTCCACGGGTTAAACCAGTCTACAAACCTGCCATTTCTGTCAATCACATACTTGTGGAAATTCCACATAGGATATATATTTAAACCCAACAGGCTGGTTTGCCCTGCCAGGTACCTGTACAGCGGCTGCGCGTTTTTTCCACGAACCTTGTTTTTAGCAAATATTTTGAATTCGACCCCATAATTACGGGTACAAAACTCAAGAATCTGAGCTCCTTCTTTAGGCTCCTGTGCAAAATCGTTGCTGGGAAACGCCAGTATTTCAAAGCCCTTGTCGCGGTACTTTTTATACGTATTCTGCAGCTCTTTTAGCTGTGGTGTTTGCCCGCATTTGCTGGCTATGTTTACTATTAAAAGAACTTTACCCTTGTAGGTAGATAATTTGACGGGCCGGCCGTCTAAACCTTTCAACTCGATATCGTAAATGCTTTCTGCCATAATTGTAAATAGCAGACGAAAAAAGGGAAAGTTTATTGGATATGGTAACCGGCAATTATTTTTTGCCTGTGGTTTTGTCCTGTATGCTTTCGAAAGTAGCCATTGGTGTTTCTACACTCTGGCTGTTGGTTAGCCAATCGGGAAGGTTACCGCCAGGGTTGCTGGCATACTCGCTAAATACCTCGGTACCACCGTTTTTAGGGGTCAGGCGCCATGTTGCGTATATCTGGTAAATACGTACCACATCCGCTTCTTCGCGTATGTATTTAGGCTCCGAAGTTTGATAGATGGTAATGGTACCGTCGGCATCGCGCACGGTTTTAACGCGTAGTATACAGTCGCGGTCTTTAACCGGCCAGGGTGCGTTGAAGTGTAGCTGTACTATCACCTCGTTTTCGTTCAGGCGGGCTAATACGCGCGATTTGCTGCAACGCGGGTACCACGATGAGTAATTATTAAAATCGGTAAGCAGGTTATAAATAGTTTGTGGCGAACCCGAAACTACCATTACTGCACGCGAATCGCGCAGGGCGCCCCATTTGCCTTTGCGGGTAAAAACCTTTATGCCTTTTTTCTCGCGCTCGTAAACCCAATCGTTATTTTGCTGGGGGCGTTTAAATGAAGCCAGCGAAATAAACGCCAAAAGAATCGTCAAAAATTTCACTGAGGGCTTCATAATGCGCAAATTTAATAGGTATAAACGACATTAGCAGTATATGTTGCGTAATTTTCGATGTTTTTTTCAACGAAAGGTTTAAACCCGGCCCTGAATATATTTTTGCCCGTTTCATTAGCACCCCAAAAGCATAAAATAAAGAGGGTCAGGCAGCTACGCTGCCTGACCCTCTTACCAATAAAAAAGCCTGTTTTTAGTGGATACCTTTTTCGCTAAGCCAACGCTCGGTTTCAAGCGCAGCCATACAGCCGGTGCCGGCAGCAGTTACCGCCTGGCGGTATTGCTTATCCTGTAAGTCTCCGCAGGCAAATACGCCCTCTACATTGGTTTTGGTAGAATCTGGTGCGGTAATTACATAGCCCTCTGTATCGGTTGTTATATAATCTTTAAACACATCGGAGTTTGGCTTGTGCCCAATGGCTACAAAGAAACCCGTTACCGGTATCTCGGTTTTCTCTCCGGTTTTGTTGTTGTGCAGGCGTACGGCCTCTACCACGTTTTCGCCCAACACTTCATCGGTTTCGCTGTTCCAGTATACTTTTATGTTTTTAGTATCCAACACACGTTGTTGCATAATTTTGCTGGCGCGCATTTCGTCGCGGCGTACTATCATATGCACGGTAGTGCAAAGTTTTGATAGATATATCGCCTCTTCGCAGGCCGTATCGCCGGCACCAACTATGGCAACCTCCTGGTTACGGTAGAAGAACCCATCGCAAACAGCGCAGGCACTAACACCCGAGCCATTCAGCCGCTTCTCGCTCGGCAAACCCAGCCATTTAGCTTCGGCACCGGTAGCCAGTATTACAGCATCGGCTTCAACCATCTTTTCGCCATCAATCCAAACCTGCTTAGGCGACACCGAAAAATCTACTTTGGTAGCTAAACCAAAACGGATATCGGTACCGAAACGCTCGGCTTGTTTCTTAAAATCTTCCATCATCTCTGGCCCCAGTATACCGGTAGGGTAGCCCGGGTAGTTTTCTACTTCGGTAGTATTAACCAATTGGCCACCTTGCAACAAACCTGTGTACATAACAGGTTTCAGGCCGGCACGGGCAGCGTAAATAGCGGCAGTATAACCGGCAGGGCCGGAACCAATAATTAAACAGTGAATTCTTTCTGCATTACTCATATAATCATATTTAGCGGGGGCGAAAATAATATTGTGCCACAATTAGACGGATGAGATTAATAAACATTACCAACCAGGTTGGTTGATAGTTATCAGCCCGTTATTTTACTTAGGAACTTTAATGCCATAATATTTGGTGGCATAACCAGCCCAGATACCCAACCCGTTACTGATGTTGGATTTTATTTTAACCGGCGATGAAAACGGGCTATCGCCACCATCGTTCTCTAACGTGTAAAAGAAATCGTACGTGCGGCTATCAATATTGCTCCACTTAACCACCACGGTATCGCCTTTCCAGAAATACGAATCGGTATTGATATCGAATTTGGCATTAGGCTCCTGCCCACGCTCAATAGGCAGGCCCAGGCTTAGGCCCACAAACAGGCGGTCGTCGTAAACGGTGCCACCCATAGGGTTATAAAATGGTTCGTTATTGCGCTTGGTGCTATAGCGTACAAAATTACCAAAGGTATCGGGCACGGTTACGTAAGCATATACGGCCATCATCGAATCTCGGTAGGCCGGGTTGGTATGCTCTTTTAAACCCAGCGAATCCATACCTATAGCAGTTGGTATATACGTAGTTGCTGTAAGCACTATCGAGTCGGCGGGGTTGGTAAAGCCCGGGGCATTAATACGCAAATTATACGTGGTGCGTTCGCGGCCCATAAAATTACAGGTACCGCTAATAAAGTAATTTACAACGTCGGGCACGGTGTATACACATACATCGGGCAACTGGGTAGAATCTACCGAACTAAAACCCAATGCATCCAGCACTTGCTTGGCCTGATCGGGCGGCAGGTTAAGGCTTTGCAAACAAATTTCTACCAGTTCGGTTTCGCTGCCATCGCTGCCGGTTACCTTCATGGTAGCACCATGTACAAAGTAATTGCTTAGTTCGTTAGGATTAATGGCATCAAAAAATTTCTGGCTTTTGGTAAGTATTACAAAAGGCGGTCGGTCGTTTTCTATAGTACCTTCTACCACTACCTGCTTGGCGCCTTCGGGTATATCTATCTTTATATCCTTACTGCACGATGATGTAATGATAACAGAGAGCAATACGCATACTAAAAACGACCACTGGCTTCGAGCCACCAACCGTAGCAGCAGCCCGTTAAGCCGCATCGCAATTGTTTGTATTTGTCTAATCTCTATCATCTCTAATCTATCGTCTTATTTATCGTCTTGTTTCTAAAACTTAAAATTCCATGTAATACTAGGTAATATGGGGAACAGCGAAACCTGCTTGGCCCTAAAGCGCAGCGAGTTATTGTTACCGTTAGGATCGTTGGTGCTGCCGCCCACACTGCCCTTAGGGTCTACGTATATAAAGAAAGGGTTCATGCGGTTGTAGGCGTTGTAAATAGATACCGATATATCCGATGTAAAATCAATCTTCTTCTTTTTCTTGGGTATAATGGTGTATACAAAGCCAAGGTCTAACCGGTGGTAGTTAGGCAAGCGGTACCAGTTGCGTGGGCCGTATACAAAGTGTACCTGGCTTTCGTTTACAAAAAAGCTTACAGGCAGGGTAGTACGCTGGCCGGTAGCAAACACCCAGGTGGCCGATATTTTCCAATGCTTGTTTATCTCGTACATCTGCACTATGCTAATATCGTGGCGGCGGTCGTAGCGCGCCAGAAAAGGCTTACCACCATTAATCTCCGGAAACTTACGCCAGGTCCATGCCAGTGTGTAACCAATCCAGCCGGTCCATTTGCCTTTAGCCTTTTTTACAAAAAACTCGGCACCATAGCTCCAGCCTTTACCAAAGGTAAACTGGTCTTCTACATCTATAGTAATATTGCCTACAGCACTTTCGCCATACTCAATCTGGTTCCACAGGTGTTTGTAGTAAACCTCTACCGAGGTTTCTATCATATCATCTTTAAAATTATGAAAGTAACCTGCCGATGCCTGTACACCTATCTGCGGCTTTACAACGGCTGTACTGGGCACCCAAAGGTCTATAGGCAAGGTAGTGGTAGATGAAGAAACCAAGTGTACATACTGCTGGTTCATGGTAGCGCCAATTTTTACCGATGAGTTTTTGCTCACTTTAAAGCGCATAGAAAGGCGAGGCTCTAACCCCCAATAGGTTTTAATATTTTGCCCTGCTTTATAATCCAGTGTGTCGGTAGCGCGGCCATCTTTAAATACCGTTTTATTAAACGGCCCCATAAAGGTGAAAATAGATGCGCGCAGGCCGGCGTTAATCTTCAACCAACTGTTAACTTCAAAATCATCTAAAAAGTAGAACGATGTTTCGTGCGCATATTTTTTAGCCTGGTTGCTGGTTTTAAAACTGGTACCACCCGCAGTGCCGGTAGCAGTATAAGGCGTAAATATGTGGAAGTTGTACTGCGCGCCAAACTTCATATCGTGACCGGCCAATGGCGAGTAATCGAAATCCATTTTAGCAGTAGCCTCACGTACCGATGAGTTAAGTTCAAATTTCAGATCCTGAAAACCTGTATTGGCCTTAAAACCAAAATCGTTGTAAATAAACATGGTATTCAAAAACAGCTTATCGCTAAACAGGTGGTTCCAGCGCAGTGTGGCTGTAGAGTTTCCCCATGGGAAGTTAAGTTTAAAAATGCCGCCCGGGTCTTTAAAGTTAAATACATCGCGCCCAAAGTAGCCGCTTATATACAGGCGGTCGCGGTCGCTTATCAGGTAATTTAATTTCGCATTTAAATCATAAAAGTAGTACTCGTTACCGGCAAATTCACCATCGCCAATGTGTGGCAAAATAGGTTTCATTATAAGGTCTATGTAGGTACGGCGGCCCGATACTATGAACGAGCATTTGTTCTTTTTAATAGGGCCCTGTACCGTAAGGCGCGATGAGATAAGGCCCAGCCCGCCCTCTACGTTCCACTTTTTCATGTTACCCTCTTTCATCTTCACATCTACCACCGATGATATACGGCCACCATAATCGGCCGGCATGCCCCCTTTAACTACCGTAGTACTTTTAACGGCATCGCTGTTAAATACCGAGAAGAAACCAAACAGGTGGCCGGTGTTGTACACCACGGCATCATCCAGCAATACCAGGTTTTGGTCGGGCCCACCACCGCGCACGTAAAAACCACTGTTACCCTCGCCCGAGGCCATAATGCCCGGCAAAAGCTGAATGGTTTTTAAAACATCAACCTCGCCAAACAGGGCCGGCAGCGCTTTGCTTACCTCTACCTTCAACTCCTGCTTACCCATATCGGTGCTCTCTACATTGGCCCCCTTCTTCTCTCCTGTTACAACCACCTCCTGTATCTCGGTAGCTACGCTGTTCATCTCAATGTTCAGGCGTATATCTTTATCAAGTACTATTACCTTTTGCTGAGGCGCCAGGCCTACGTAGGTTATTTTAATGGTGTAGGTATCGGCCGGTAGGGTTATAGAGTAAAAACCATAATCGTTGGTAGTGGTGCCTTTGCCGGCCTCTACGGCATATACGCCTGCGGCCAGCAGGGTTTCGCCATTGCTGGCATCTTTAATGTAGCCGCTTAGGGTAAACTTTTGCTGGGCATTAAGCGCAGTAAAGCCACATACCACCAACCATAAAAAAAAGCTAATACGAAGATGTAGAGGTTTCACTTGCCCGACAGGTGTTTTTAGAGGCCGCAAAAATATAAACTTGATAACAGCAAATTGTAAAAAAAGGTTCTTAATCAGTGTTTTTCTTACCGGCAGGTGCAAAAGCCGGCAGACGGGTACAATATTTATGTGTAGTGGTTGTTACTTTTAAGTTGTTACCCCATTATATGTTTAAATGCAGGTAATAACCACCATATTAACCGCACCAAACATGCAGGCAACAGAAACGAAAACACTAACCGACGAAGAAAAGCTGATACTGGCCGCCAAAGCCAACCGCGACAGGTTTCAGCCGCTTTACGAAAAATACTACGCACAGATACTGAAGTTTGTGTACCAGCGCGTAACCACCAAAGACGATGCCTACGACATTACCCAGCAGGTTTTTCTGCAGGCTATGCTATCGCTGGATAAATACGAATTACGGGGCTTTCCGTTCAGCAGTTGGCTGTATCGTATTGCCATTAACGAGCTAAACCAGGCTTTTCGTAAAAACGAAAAACAACGCGGCATTAACCTGGAGGAACACCACCTGAAAGACATAGCACAGGAAATGAACGAAACCAGCGCCGACGAAAAAGAAAATATACTGCTGGAAGCCCTGACCGGCTTAGAGGAAGACGACTTTCAACTGGTAGAGATGCGCTTTTTTGAAAAACGCGCTTTTAAAGAGATTGGCGAAATACTGAACATAACCGAAGCCAACGCCAAAATGAAACTGTACCGCATACTGGATAAACTAAAACCAATACTTGAAAAGAAAATAGCGTATTAAAAAAGCTGTTGCATTTATCTAAATACTCAATACTAACTACTCAATACTTTCAGTAAAATGAAGAACTATAAAATAAATATGAACCGCCAGCCGCTTACCAATGCCGAGCTTAGCAGCAAAGGCGACTTTAACAGCCTGCTTAAAAGCTATAAGGCCGCTAAAACGCCTTTTTATAAAATGCCTAAACTTTGGTTTGGAGCCTCGGCAGTACTGGTAGCCAGCGTAGCAGCCGTGGTAGTGTACCTGCAACTGTTTGCTACGGCAGGTACTGCACCCAATACTACACCGGGCTTTATACAACCACCGGTAGCCGCAGCCGATATTAAACCCAACACCTATATTATTGATGCGGGTAAAGACTCGAACCTTACCTATACTACCGGCAGCAAAATACATATACCCGCCAATGCCTTTACCGATGAAAACGGCAAGCCGGTAAATGGAAAGGTAGAGCTACACTACCGCGAGTTCCATAAAGTATCGGATGTTTTTTTGGCAGGTATACCTATGACCTACGATAGCGCCGGCGAGCAGTTTCACTTTGAAACGGCCGGTATGATAGAAATTGCCGCCACCCAAAACGGCAAGCCACTTAAAACAAACCCCGATGCAGTGATAATGGTTGATCTGGCATCGGCTAACCGCGAAGACCGATTTAATACCTACTACCTGGATACAGTGGAGAAAAAATGGAAATACCTGGCACAGAAAAACTATAACGAGCCCACCCCTGCAACCGAAAGCGATGTAGCGCCGGGCACCAGCCCTTACAGTAAACAGTTATTGGCTGCCGATGCACCTGCGCAGCAGGTTATTAAACAGTTGGAGGTTACCCAAAAAGACATAGCCCGCATAGAAATGCAGAAACCGGTTGAGCCCAGAAAAGTAAATAAGGATAAACACCGTTTTAAAATTAGTGTAGATGAGAAGGAGTTTCCGGAGATAGCTGTATACAGCAATATGAAATTTGAAGTAGATGATAAAAACTACAACCCCGAAAAAGCTAAAACGCTGTGGGAGAATGTAGAACTGAAACGCATAACCGCATCAACCAGTTACCAGGTAATATTCAGCAATGCAAAAGAAACCTATACCGTAGTAGCTATACCGGTATTTGAAGATAAAGACATAAAAGAAGCTACCCGTGTATACGAAGAAAAGTATAAGGAGTACGAGGCTAAACTTGGCAAGAAAAAAGCCGATGAAGTACGCCTGAAAGCAGAACTGGAAGCACGCGCCAAAGCCATTGAAGAAAAAATACGAAAAGAAATAGCAGAGCAGGCCGAACGCCGTAAAGAATACGAGGCACGCCTGAGCCAGACCGATTTATTTTACCGTACTTTTCAGGTAGCCGATTTTGGTATATGGAACTGCGATAACCCGAACCGCTTACCCGTTGGTGCTATGGTGGTTGCACAACTTAAAGATGCAAAAACCAAAGAGAACCTTAAAGTACTGGCTTGCTACCTGGTAGAGAAAGACCGCAATGCGCTGTTTACCTATTACCCCGACAGGCTTAACCAGTTCCGCTTTAACCCGGCTAAAGAAAACATGGTATGGGTAGTAACCAACGACCTGAAAATAGCCATAATAAAACCCGAACAGTTTAGTGCTGCGCAAAAAACAAATGGCACCATGCCTTTGGAACTTAACATAATAGATAAAAAATTTACCAATACAGAAGAAGCAAAAGCCTATCTTGAAATATAAATCTGTTCGTCATTGCGAGGAGTGCCGCTTTGGGCACAACGAAGCAACCTTATGTATTGATATTTGACACATATAGATTGCTTCGTCGCAAAGCCTCCCCGCAATGACGACCGGACAAAAAACACATCACTCTTGAAATACTTGATACTGCTTTTGTTGGCGCCGGTCCTCACCTTTGCACAGGGTGGGGATACGGTGTTTACGGTAATGGCAGCCAAACCGACTGTAAGTATTTCGCCGGCAATTGATATACTATACAAAAATGTATCGAAGAAGTTTGTACTGCGTAAAGGAAATAACACCATTGTTGATACCATTGTATTTACCGGTGGCACTGTGGTGCGCCGCGATAGTGTATTTGCCGTAAGGCCGGGCAATACCGGTACCGGTATGCTTAAAATATATGCCCATGCCAACGGAGGCAAGCGGGTGCTGGCACTGGTAAAAGAATTTGCTGTATACACGTTT
>JBJOOW010000335.1:0-2595 GCA_046051095.1 Bacteroidota bacterium
CACCACCAAATTTGTAAACCTGCATTGTAAATAGTATTGAGTATTTAGATTGAAAAGCGAAATATATTGCTTGTTTTTACTTTAATGTATTTATTGCCGACTGCCAACTGTAGACTGCCGACTTATAATTGTTATTTATTCAGGTATGTTTTTATCTGTGTGGTATCCATTTTTACGGTTACCCATTCCGGCTCGAAGGTAGCGCCAAGTGTTTTGTAAAACTCTACGGCGGGTGTGTTCCAATCCAGCACATGCCAACGCACCTGGTGTATACCCATTTGTTGTGCTTCTTTCAAAAACTCGTTCATTAACCGGCGGCCTATACCATTGTTGCGGTAGCGCTCGGTTACCATCAGGTCATCCAGGTATAGTATACGCCCTTTCCATGTGCTGTACATTACAAAGTATAGCGCCATACCCACCACTTCGCCGGTATCAATCATTTCGGCTACCATAGCTTTATATACAGGGTGCTTGCCAAATCCATCGTTCAGCAGGTTCTCTTCTGTATTAATAACCGCCTCGGGTGCTTTTTCAAACTCGGCCAGCTCGCGTATAAGTTTCATTATACCCGGTACATCGTTTTCGTCGGCATGTCGTATTATGTAGCTCATGGCTGGGGGCTTGCTTTTAAAAGGGGGCAAAGATATTCACACGCACAAATTTTAAAAGTGCCATGCAGCCTGTTTTAATATATTCGCACAAAACAACGCACTCAGCTATGGCAAAGGGAACTTCTCTCAATACTTTTCTCGAAAACTCTACCAGCCTTGATATGTGTAAATCGCTGCTATCGCTGGCAGAAGGATGTAAAATTATTGCCCGTTTAATTAATAATGCCGGCCTGGCCGATATACTGGGTGTAACCGGAGAAACCAACGTACAGGGCGAAACGGTACAGAAACTGGATGACCTCTCTAACCGCATATTGATGGATTACCTGCGTGCCAGCGAAACCTGCGCCGGCTACCTTAGCGAAGAGAACGAAGGCGTTGTAACCCTTAACGCGCAAGGCAAATACGTTATGTCTGTCGACCCACTGGATGGTTCATCTAACATAGATGTTTGTGCCCCGGTAGGTACTATTTTTAATGTGGTAGAACGTATATCAGCGGTGGGTGGCGATGTAACCGATGCCGATTTTTACCAGCCCGGTACCAAAACCGTAGCTGCGGGTTATTTTATTTATGGTAGCTCTACCATACTAATACTAAGCACCGGCAAAGGCGTAAACGGCTTTACGCTTAATACCGAAACTATGAATTTTCACCTGTCGCACCCCGATATTAAAATACCGGCCGATGGTAAAATTTACTCGCTTAACCAGGGTAATATCTCTAAATACGAAGACCGCCTGAAGAACTATATCAACTACTGTGTTGCCAGCGATAAAGCTACCTCGCGCCCATATTCGCAACGCTATATAGGCTCTATGGTGGGCGATATTCAGCGCACGCTTATTAAGGGCGGTATATTTATTTACCCTGCCAATAAGGGCGAAAGCAAAGGTAAGCTGCGTTTGCTGTATGAATGTATTCCTATGTCGTACCTGGCCGAACAGGCAGGTGGTAAGGGTACCGATGGCAAACAACGTATATTGGATATAGTACCCACCGAGTTACATGAACGTACTGCTATCTACATCGGCTCGGCTAATATGGTAGATAAGGTACACGAATTTTTAAACGGAACTGCCGTGTAATGAAACCCATACTGCTATTACTTGTGTTGGTTTGTGGTATACAAACATTGTATGCCCAATCGCCACCGGTGGCAGTAGATGATTTTTTTGTAGTAGCCGAAAACTCGGTTAGCTTTTTGCCTGTGACCAGTAACGATACTGACCCGGACGGTGGTGTGCTAAGCATTAGCATACTAACCGGTGCGGCGCATGGCGCTACGGTTGTTGCCAACGGTGCGCAGGTATTGTATACACCTACCTCATTTTATTTCGGCCCCGATTCGTTTACCTACCGGCTTTGCGATAATACCGGCCTGTGCGATACAGCAACCGTTCGTATTGCAGTAAGCGGTACCAACGAGCCACCGGTGCCGGTGGGCGATAATTTTGTTTTTCAGGATACGGTAACAACAACCGTATTGCCGGTAACAGCTAATGACTATGATGTAGAAAATGATTCGTTTTTTGTAGTAGCTGTATACGATAGAGATACTATAAATAACCTGGGTACGGTAGAGTTGGTTGATGGTGAAGTGGTGTTTACAAGAGCTGAACTGGCTTGCGGTACCGAGGCTTTTAATTATCTGCTATGCCAAACGGGCGGTTGCGATACCGGTTTGTTTACGGTTACCATACTGTGCCCCGATAAAATTTTTTTACCCGAAGGTTTTTCGCCGGATGGAGATGGCCTGAACGACAAACTGGTGTTTACCGGCCTGCAGTATTTTGCCCCGGCCCAGCTAAAAGTGTTTAACCGCTATGGCACGGTGGTTTACGAAAGCGATGACTACGCCAACGATTGGCAGGGCACCAGCCTGGATAGTGGAAACGCCCAACCCGATGGCACCTACTTTTACGTACTACGCCTGGCCGATGGTAAGCGCTATAACAGCTATTTGATAATTAACCGCTAG
>JBJOOW010000336.1:0-6260 GCA_046051095.1 Bacteroidota bacterium
GTACAAACGCGGCCCCGCAATGCGGGGCCGCTTTTGTTTTAAAGATGGTTAAAGCCTTTCCTTCTACCCTGTAAATAGCCCAATTATGCAGCCATTAGGCTACGTGTATTGCTTTTTTACATACAGGTGACAATGCACTGCCAAAAAATACTGTAATTAGCCCGCGAAATATGAAAAAATACCTGCCATACATAGCCGCCATACTTGTACTTACCGGCGCTGCCTTCTGGTTTATTAAAACACAAACCAAAGGTACACTTAACGAAGAGGAAGGAAACTTTGCCATTAAAGAAAAAGACAAGATTGCCAAAATAGTACTTACCGATACTGAGAATAAAAAGGTAGAGTTAACCAACGCAGCAGGCACGTGGATGCTGAATGGCGAATACATTGCCCGCCCCGACCTGATAGGCCAGCTACTTGAATCAATTACTAGGGTTACCTCGCTTTGCCCGGTGCCCAAAGCAGCACACGATAATGTGATACGCGAAATGATGGCCCACCATGTTCTTACTCAGGTATACGATGCCGATGGCGAACTACTGCGTAGCTACTGGGTTGGCGGCCCAAGTGTAGATGGGCTATATACCTATATGCTGCTTGAGATGGATGGCAAACCAGCCACCCGCCCGCAAATGGCTTATATACCCGGCGTTAAAGGCTACCTTACTTACCGCTACAGTACCGATTTCGAAAACTGGCGTAGCCGTCAGGTATTTAACTATGCCAAGGCTTCGCAAATTAAAAAGCTGAGTGTAGAATATACCGCCGACGAACAGAACTCGTTTGTTATTACACAGGTAGGGGCCGACTCTTTCGCAGTAGCACCACGCGATGAAAAATACCGCATTAATGAGCCATACCAGCAAAAGTATATCCGACAGTATTTAGGCTTTTACCAATCTGTGTTTATCGAAACCTTCGACAATAAAAACCCGCTTAAAGATTCGATTGCCGCTACTGTACCTTATTGCATTATTACCATTACCAACGATAAGAATGAAGTGAACGAAGTGCGTATGTTTTATATGCCAATTAACCGCCGCAGCAAAAGCCAGTTCGATGAGCATGGCCGCGAACGTACTATTGATATAGAACGCGCCTATGCCTCGCTTAATAAGGACCGCGACTTTGGCATTGTACAGTATTATGTATTTGGTACCCTGCTGCGCAACTACAAAGATTTTTACTTTAAACCACCGGTACAACCGGCCAACTAGCAAACAACCTGCTGTCTTATCTGTTTTTTAAATTCAGCGTAGTTAATTGCCTTGCCGTTTCGTTGGTTTAAATATTTTTGCGCCGCAAAATGAACTTCTCTAATCTTAACCGTACCGATTTTACCAATCGCCTTCAGGCGCAACCATTCGATTTACTGGTTATAGGCGGCGGCATTACCGGCTGTGGTATAGCCCTGGATGCTGCCCTGCGCGGTATGAAGGTTGCCCTGATAGAAAAGAACGATTTTGCTTCGGGTACCAGTTCGCGCTCTACCAAGCTTATACACGGTGGCCTGCGCTACCTTAAGCAGTTGGAGATAAAACTTGTGCATGATGTAGGCAGCGAACGTGCTGTGGTGCACCGCAATGCACGCCATGTGGTAATACCCGAAAAGATGTTGCTACCCATACAACAGGATGGCTCGCTGGGTAAAAACTCTTCATCGCTGGGCTTACTGGTATACGACCTGCTGGCCGGTGTAAAAAAAGAAGAGCGCCGCAAAATGCTTAACAAGCACGACACCCTTAAAGCCGAGCCACTACTGGCTGGCGATAAACTGGTTGGCGGCGGTTTATATTTCGAGTACCGTACCGACGACTCGCGCCTTACTATAGAAATAGCCAAAAGCGCTTTTGAAAAAGGTGCCACCCTGCTTAACTATACCGAGTGCCGCAATTTTATTTACGATGCTGATGGTAAAATAACCGGCATTAAAGCGCTGGATAAAGTAACCGGTAAAGAGCTGGATATACGCGCCACCACCGTTGTAAACGCCTGTGGCCCCTGGGTAGATATACTACGTAAAGAAGATAACTCGCTTAAGGGCAAACGCCTTTTACTTACCAAAGGTGTACACATTGTTTTTCCATACAGCAAGTTGCCGTTGCAACAGGCTGCTTACTTTGATGTAGGCGATGGCCGTATGATATTTGCCATACCGCGCAACAACATAACCTACGTAGGCACTACCGATACGGTATATAACCAGAACATAGATAAACCACGTTGCAGTAAAGAAGATACCGACTACCTGCTGAAAGCAGTAAACGGTGTTTTCCCATCGGTAGAACTTACTACTGCCGATATTGTATCAAGCTGGGCAGGCCTTCGTCCGCTTATATTTGAAGATGGCAAGTCTGCATCGGAAGTATCGCGTAAAGATGAGGTAATGGTTTCGGCTTCGGGCCTTATATCAATTGCCGGTGGCAAGCTTACCGGCTACCGCTTAATGGCCGAAAAAATTGTTGACCTGGTAGCTAAAAAACTGGGTAAAGATTACGGCTACTGCCAAACCAAAAACTACCGCCTTAGCGGTGGCAATTTTACTACCGAAGAAGATTTTGTAAAAGCACTTGAAACCTTTACCGAAAAAGGCGAAGCACAACGTGTACCGGTTGCAAAAATACGCGAGTGGTTTTACCGCTATGGCACTAACACTACGCACATACTGGATAACATAAAGCAACTACGCAGCAAGGTTACCAACGAAACTGCTTTGTTTGAAACAGCCGAACTTAAATATGCCGTAGAGAACGAACTGGTGCTACACCTGTCAGACTACCTGATACGCCGCACTGGTAAAATATTCTTCGACCATACTAATACTACTCAACAACTACCAGAGCTTAACCAACTGCTTGCACAACTGTTGCAATTAGATAGTACTGCCGCCGCCCTGTACCTTACCGAGGCCGAAGAAGAATTCAGGAACGCCGTTACGTTTGAGTAGCCCAAATTAAAAAATGTTAACCCACCCCTTGCGCAATATGCTTACAACCAATTGGTTGTAAAAATCTTATGTTAACCCCCTTTTTTAACCCTGCGCAAAAACCTAATAATCAGCATTTTATATATTATGTTTTGCTATAACTTATAAATATGGCCTGAAATTCACGAATGTCTGTTAAGTTTTTGATCTACAATAAATTGTACGTAGCAAGCCTGTAAAATGCGGTTAGGGGGTAAACATTACAAGCATCAAAAAATCTTTTTTATAGCTGCCACACAATAATATTTCCATCCCGCGTTTTAGTATCAAACAAAAACAAACCAGATGGAGCAAATCTCTACACACGATCTTTTATTACTGCACGCTTATGGCGAAACTACTCTTGAGCAGAGAGAGTACCTGGCTAACCTGTTAGCCAACGATGAAAACCTTCAGGATGAACTGATGGAAATAGTAAGCACCCAGCGCCAGCTTAACAGCCAGCTAAAAAGCCCAAGTGCTACTTCTATCCGTATTATTATGGAGCACAGTCACCAAACCGAGCACCTGCAGGAAATTTAAGTACGGGTACACATACCCGGTAGCGTATTGCCCCCTTGTTGCAAATTAAATTTTGCCGGGGGCAAACTACTTTATAGCGGTGCCGTTAACCGTATTACTACTTTAACTTTTGCTCTAAGCGTTTCAAATACTGTGTCCACCCACCCGAGCAGGCATCGTAACATTCAATATGGGGTTGCAGCCCGTTATGCGTAAAGGTTATACGGGTGTTGTTTCCTTCTGCAGTAAGCTCAAAGTAAAACGTTGTATTCAGCCATTCATCGGGCTTTTTTAAAAACGAAAGGTTAGCCGCAGTTACCTGCCAGGCTATTTTTTTTCCTGGTACCAGTTCTATAAGTTTCTGCGTGGTGTTGTGCACGCCGCCGCCTGCCACAAATGTAAATTCATCGCCCACCTTACTACTGTTGCCTGTTATGGTTTCATCATATACACCAAACCACCACTTGCGTACATCCAATAATGTTTCAAATATGTTTTCAGCCGGTTGCGGCGAGGTAAAAGTGTATGTAAAATTCTTGTTGCTCATTTTTCTTGTTGCTTTGTCTAATAGTGTATCATTTAAAAATTTATGTCACCCTGAGCGGAGTCGAAGGGCCCTGAAAGCAAGAGGCTTCTACTCCGTCCGGTTATAGCGTATATGTGGTTTTATTTAAGCAATACCAACTGCCCCAAATGATATTGCAGGTGAGTGGTACGGGTTAGTATTATATTCAACTTGTTACGGTGTGGCTCTTTGGCAAAATCTTCGGCGGTTACGGCCGTATGTTTTTCAAACCACTCTTCGGTTTTTACAGCAGCAAACTTTTGCTCCATCACAGCACATTGCTTAGTCCAGTTTGCGCGTAATGTTGCCACGGTAGGTATATCGGCAATTACCTTGTCGGCATTTTTTATAAAAGGTTCATTCAACTCCGGGTATAGCTTTTCACCCATACCTAATAGTATCAGCATATCATCATGTACGGCTATCAGGTGGCCCAGTAAATAAATGCCTCTGTTTTTGCCGGGTGCAACTTCTTTTTGCAGTTGCTCATCGGTTAATGTGTTAAGTAAAGTATCGGTTGCTTTTACAGATGCTGTCCATCTGTCTAATATCATTTTTACACTTGTTGCGGTATGCATGGTTTTAATTTTTAGTACTACAAAACTAACACGGCAATACAATATACGCCTGTGCCAAATAGACAACTTAAGGGGTTGATTTGGACAAGCCTTTCAATTACCTTCGTATACAAAAAAGCATGAAACACATTACCATACTGGTACCCGATGGCGAAAACAACCTGAGCAGTATTGTGGGCTCGTATAAAATACTAAGTCGCGCCAACGATTACTGGAAAGCCCGGCACAAAACCCAGCTATATAAAATAGAACTGGTAGGTGTTTCTAAAAAAATAAACTTTCACGGCGGCTTGTTTACGGCTACACCGCATACTACCATTACACAGGTAAAAAAAACAAACCTGGTAATTATCCCTTCGCTTAACCACAACTACTACGATACGGTTAAGAAAAACAAAAACCTTATTAACTGGATAGAAGAACAACACTACAAAGGGGCCGAAGTAGCCAGCATTTGCACCGGTGCATTTCTGCTGGCCGAATCGGGACTGCTGAACGGCAAAAGCTGCTCTACCCATTGGTCGGCTGCCGAAGCCTTTAGAAACAACTACCCCGAAATTGATTTACAAACCGAACACCTTATTACACACGAACAAGGCATTTACACCAATGGTGGTGCTTACTCGTTTCTAAATCTTATTATTTATCTGGTAGAAAAATACTTTGACCGGGCCACAGCAATATATTGTTCCAAGGTATTTCAAATAGATCTGGACCGGTTCAGCCAATCGCAGTTCATTATTTTTTCGGGGCAAAAAAACCATGGCGATGAAGTAGTAAGCAAAGCACAATTGTTTATAGAGCAACACGTGGGCGATAAGTTTTCTATAAAAGCCTTATCGGATAAGCTGAATGTTAGCCGCCGCAACTTCGACCGCCGTTTTATTAAAGCAACCGGCAACACACCTATCGAATATGCGCAACGCGTAAAAACAGAAGCTGTAAAAAAGTATTTAGAAACCACTAAAAAGAACATTACCGAAATAATGTACGAGGTGGGGTATACCGATGTAAAAGCTTTTAGAGAAGTATTTAAAAAGTATACCGGTGTTTCACCCGCCGAATACAAGCACCGGTTTGGTAAATAAATTAGTGTATTGCCGGGGTACCATTTGCACAAAATGTCAGGCTGAGCGGAGTCGAAGCCTTTTGCCTTCCGGGCCCTTCGACTACGCTCAGGGTGACATACATTTGAAATGATATCCTGTCACAAAACCATAACGCAATACACTTAACTGGTTTACCTTCGTACAATTAAACCACACAAATGGGCATAGAGATAGAACGGAAGTTTTTAGTACATAAAGAAAAATGGGAAATCGCAGCTAAAGGCACAGGCAAGCTGTTGATACAAGGCTATCTGTTTGCCAGTACCGAAAAATCGGTGCGGGTACGCATAGCAGGCAGCAAGGCCTTTATTACTATTAAAGGCAGCACCACCGGTGCCACACGTGCCGAGTTTGAATATGAAATACCCCTGGCCGATGCACAGCAAATGCTAAACACGCTGGCCGAAAGTAAAATTGAAAAAACGCGCTACGAAATAGAGCACGACCATAAAGTATGGGAGGTAGATGTTTTTTACGGCCCCAACAACGGGCTGATAGTTGCCGAAATAGAACTGCCA
>JBJOOW010000337.1:0-3272 GCA_046051095.1 Bacteroidota bacterium
CTCTTTACGTATGTAGTTCATTTTATCTTCGGGTTTTGCCTCGGCAATAAAGTCATCTACACCGGCTTTTTCGGCAATGTATTTAGCCGTAAGCGGGTTGTCGCCGGTTACCATTACTGTTTTTACACCCATTTTACGCAGGCGATCAAAGCGCTCCTGTATGCCGGGTTTTATAATGTCCTGTAGTTCTATTACGCCAATTACTTTTTCGTTAAGGCTTACTACCAGCGGTGTGCCACCGTTAGATGATATGTGTTTTACTTTATCTGCAATATCTGTAGGGAACGTATTGCCTGCCTTTTCGGTTATATTCTTAATGGCATCGTATGCGCCTTTACGCACACGCAGGTCGCCTGTATCTATACCCGATGATCGGGTCTCGGCTGTAAACTTAATGAAACGTGCGTTCTCTTTAGTTATGTTCGTTTTCTTTACTCCGGTGGCCTGCGCCAGCTCCACTATCGATTTGCCTTCCGGTGTATCATCGGCTGCAGAGGCCAGACTACACATCTCTATAAAGTGGGTAGGTTCTATACCTGAAGTAGGGTAGAAGTTAGTGGCCTTACGGTTACCAATGGTAATTGTACCGGTTTTGTCCAGTAACAGCGTATCAATGTCTCCGGCAGTTTCTACAGCTTTACCCGATTTGGTAATAACATTGGCACGTAAAGCGCGGTCCATGCCGGCTATTCCTATAGCGCTAAGCAAGCCACCTATGGTAGTGGGTATAAGGCAAACAAACAGCGATATAAATGCTGCTATGGTAATAGGTGTATTGGCATATAGCGCAAATGGTTGCAGTGTAACACATACTATTACAAATACCAGCGTAAAGCCTGCCAGTAATATGGTTAGCGCAATTTCGTTAGGTGTTTTCTGGCGGCTGGCACCTTCTACAAGCGCAATCATTTTATCTAAAAAACTTTCGCCCGGCGACGTTGTAACCTGCACTTTAATACGGTCGCTTAATACTTTGGTGCCACCGGTTACGCTGCTTTTGTCGCCGCCAGCTTCGCGTATTACCGGTGCGCTTTCTCCTGTAATAGCGCTTTCATCTATAGTTGCTATACCTTCGATTATTTCGCCATCGGTAGGTATAATGTCACCTGCTTCGCAAATAAACACATCGCCTTTTTGTAGTTGCGACGATAGCCTGTCTTCGGTTGATACATTAAAACCTTCTGCTCGGCTTAATACCACTCTTGCTTTTGTTTCTTCGCGGGTTTTGCGCAGGCTTTCGGCTTGTGCTTTGCCGCGTGCTTCGGCCAGTGCCTCGGCAAAGTTGGCAAACAGCAACGTAAACAGCAGTATAAAAAACACTACCAGGTTATAAGCAAAACTACCTTGTGTATTGTTTCCTGAAACCGCTGTGTAAATTGTTACTGCCAGCATTATAACGGTTCCTATCTCCACAGTAAACATTACCGGGTTGCGGAACATGGTTTTAGGATTAAGTTTGGTAAACGAGTGCTTAAGTGCCTCGCTTACCAGTTCTTTTTCGAACAGCGATTTATTTTCTTTTTTCATGATTACTTGTTTTTATAGGTGCATGCTGAAATGTTCGGCAATAGGGCCCAGTGCCAATGCAGGGAAGTAAAGCAGTGCTGTTACTATTACAATTACAGCCAGTATCATTATGCCAAAGGTTAGGGTGTCGGTTTTAAGTGTGCCGGCACTTTCGGGTATATATTTTTTTTGTGCCAACGAACCTGCAATAGCTACCGGCCCAATAATAGGCAGGTAACGGCCCAGCAATAAAACTATACCGGTTGTAATGTTCCAGAAAGGGTTGTTATCGCCCAGGCCTTCAAAACCGCTACCGTTGTTGGCATTAGCCGATGTAAACTCGTACAACATTTCAGAAAAACCATGAAACCCCGGATTATTTAACCAACCGGTAGCGTTACCGCTAAACCACCAGCCCATAGGTGTGTTGTTAGCTGCAAAGTACGCAGCCAGTGCCGTACCGCCCAGTATAAGTATGGGCGATACCAGTGTTGTTAGTACCGCTATTTTCATTTCGCGGGCTTCTACTTTTTTGCCCAAAAATTCGGGTGTGCGGCCCACCATCATACCCGAAATAAATACGGCTATAATTATGAATATGTAGAAGTTAAGAAACCCAACACCTACGCCACCATACAAGGCGTTCACCATCATATCCAACATTAGCAAGGCACCGCTAAGCGGCATAAAACTATCGTGCATGCCGTTTACCGAGCCGTTAGATGTGCCGGTGGTGCTTACGCCCCACAACCCAGTAGCGGGTGCTCCAATACGTACTTCCTTACCTTCCATACTACCGGTTGTTTGAGAAACACCCATTGCTGTTATAGCCGGGTTACCCTGCATTTCGCTGTATATGGTAGGTATGCCTATACATAAAAAGCCTACCGTCATTACCCCAAATATCATCCAGGCCAGCTTTTGTTTTTTAAGGTAATAACCCAGTGCAAATACAAATGCTATTGGTATTATCAGTATAGCAATATTTTCTACTGCGTTGGTTAAGTAGTTGGGGTTCTCTAGCGGGTGGGCGCTGTTTACACCAAAGTAGCCACCACCGTTGGTGCCTACTTGTTTTATGGCAATCATAGCGGCAGCAGGCCCGCGCGAAACCTGTACGGTATCGCCTTGTAGTGTTACAATGGTGTCTTTACCTTCAATATTGTTTGGCGTGCCGTTAAACACCAGTACAAGTGCTACTATAAACGATACCGGCAATAGTATACGGGTACACGATTTTAAAAAGTAGTTCCAAAAATTGCCCAATTGTGTAGTGCTGCGCTCACGCATAGCATTCAATACTAAAGCCCCCATAGCCAAACCGGTACCGGCACTTACAAACTGCATAAACATTAAGCAGAATATTTGCGAGAAATAGCTAACGCCAGTTTCGCCGCTATAGTGTTGCAGGTTACAGTTTACTACAAACGATATGGTAGTATTAAATGCCAGATCGGCTGTCATATCCGGGTTGCCATCGGGGTTCCAGGGTAGCCAGCTTTGGTTCATTAATACAAACATGCACCACAAAAACCATACGCCGTTTAATATCAGCATTGCTTTAAGCTGCTGCTGCCATGTTTGTTCAACGGTGGCATATATGCGGCTTAGTTTAAAAAACAGTTTTTCTATAGGGTTAAAAATAAAATCGAGCCACGTTTTATCGTCATTGTACACTTTGGCTATGTAGCGCCCAAGTGGAATAGCTAAAATTACGCTGAGTAAAAAGATGACGATTACGCCTAAAATTTGTGTAGCCATAGTAT
>JBJOOW010000338.1:0-2720 GCA_046051095.1 Bacteroidota bacterium
CACCCGTGTTAGTGGTTATGCACCTAACGAGTTGCTGGGGGTAGATTGCCTGACACTTATACACCCCGATTACCGCCAAACCGATTTGGCCTTTTTTGATGCCCTGCGCGATGAGCCAAAGGCAACCCGCAGCCATATGCACTACCTGCGCCATAAAAACGGCAACTATGTTTGGATAGAAGGTACCTACACCAACCTGCTGAACGATAAAAACGTAAACGCTATAGTATTTAACTATCACGATTTATCGGAAGTACTACGCGAAAAAAATCTTTCGGATTCTATTATAAATAGTTTGCCGGGCGTGTTTTATCTGTACGACCAGAGTGGTAGTTTTTTAAAGTGGAACAAGAACTTTGAAACAGTATCGGGCTATAGCGGTGCCGAGATACAACACATGCACCCGCTCGATTTTTTTGATACAGAAGAAAAAGTATTGCTGGCAGAAAAAATTAAAGATGTGTTCAGCAAAGGTATGGCCGAAGTAGAGGCGCCGTTTTTGCATAAAAGCGGTAGCAAGGTAGATTATTACTTTAACGGCTACCTGATAGACTTGGATGGTAAAGATTATCTGGTAGGTATGGGTATAGATATTACCCAACGCAAAAAAGCAGAGTTGGCTATTGTTGCCGAAAAGAACCTGTCGGAATCGATAATAAACAGTTTGCCGGGTTTGTTTTATCTGGCCGACCTTAACGGCCGCTTTTTACGCTGGAACAAAAACTTTGAAACAGTATCGGGCTATACGGCTACCGAGATAAGCCAGATGCGGGTAGTACAGTTTGTAGAGATAGATGACCGCGAAGAGCTATTGAATAAAAAGGCACTGGCTATAGAGAAAGGCACATCGGAAGTAGAAGCCCGCTTTTTAACCAAAGATAAAGGCAGTATTACGTACTACTTTACCAGTATGCTATCCAGCTACAACGGCCAGCCTTGCCTGTTGGGCGTGGGTATAGATATTACCGACCGCAAAAAAGCCCAGGAGGCGCTTATTAACCGCACCATGGAACTTAACGAGCGGGTAAAAGAGCTTAACTGTTTGTACCAGATATCGGAGATAAGCAACAACTTTCAGCTAACGGTAGATGAAATGGCCAGCCAGTGTATAGGCATACTGGCGCAATCGCTGCAATACTCTACAGTAGCCTGTGGGCGTATTGTGCTACAGGGCAAGGTGTACCAAACCCCTAACTTTAAAGAGAAGGTTTGGAAACTGAAGGCTAACATAGTGATGAACGAAAACGTAGAGGGCCATATTGAAGTATGCTACCTGGAGGAACGGCCAATGGAGTACGAGGGGCCTTTTCAGAAAGAAGAACGATGGCTGATAGATTCGGTTGCGCGTGTAATTAGTGCGGCATTGGTGCGTAAGCAGGCCGAGGAGGGGTTGGTGCGTTCGCAAAGCGAGTTAAGGCAGCTATCGGCGCACCTGCAAACCATACGCGAAGAGGAGCGTACCTCTATTGCCCGCGAGATACACGACGAGCTGGGCCAGCAGCTTACCGGCTTAAAAATGGATGCATCGTGGCTTAAAAAACTAAGCAGCAACCAGGATTTGCTGGACAAGGTGCAGAACATGATAGACCTGATAGATGATACGATTAAAACAGTAAGGCGTATATCAAGCGAATTAAGGCCGGGTATACTGGACGATTTGGGCTTGTCGTCGGCGCTGGAGTGGCAAAGCACCGAGTTTGAAAAGCGCACGGGTATTGCCTGTACGTTTACTGCCGAAGGTGTAACAGATAGCTTTAGCCGCGATGTAGCTACAGGAGTTTTTCGTATTTATCAGGAAACGCTGACTAACGTGGCACGCCATGCGCAGGCAAAGCATGTAACTACCACGGTACAGCAAAACAGTAACGGGTTTGTGCTAACCATTAGCGATGATGGTGTGGGCTTTGATATGCAGGATGCCGGTAGTAAAAAGACCCTTGGGCTGCTGGGTATGCGCGAGCGCGCCCACATGTTTAACGGTAAACTGGAAATAAACAGTAAAACCGGCCGGGGTACTACCATTGTATTAACAGTACCATTACATTTGTCATAAATTCCCCCAACAATGAATATACTGATAGCAGATGACCATGCTATTGTGCGAAAAGGACTGGTGCAGTTGCTGCGAGAGGAGTTTCATTTTGCCAGTATAACCGAAGCTGCCAACAGTGCCGAAGTAGCCGAAAAGGCAAAGGGTGTAATATGGGATGTGATATTGCTGGATATATCTATGCCAGGCCGCAATGGCTTGGATGTGCTTAAACAGCTACGCGCCGATGGTGTAAAAGCACCGGTGCTGATGCTTAGTATGCACCCCGAAGACCAATACGCCCTGCGGGTGCTTAAAGCGGGTGCATCGGGATTTTTGAATAAGGATAGCGCCACCGAAGAACTGATTGCCGCTGTGCACAGGGTACTATCGGGCAAAAAATATATATCTGCTTCATTGGCCGAAAAGCTGGCAGAAAGTATGGGCGATACCAGTGGCAGGCCTGCACACGAGTTATTATCTGACCGCGAGCTACAGGTTTTGCAGCTGATAGCTGCGGGTAAACAAGTTTCGGAAATTGCCGATACTATTTCGCTGAGTGTAAATACAATAAGTACCTACCGCACCCATATACTCGAAAAGCTCTCGTTGGCAAACAATGCCGAAATTACCCGATACGCCATCGATAATAAGTTGGTGTAGCCCTCTTCTTGTAGTACAAACCACTACA
>JBJOOW010000339.1:0-3175 GCA_046051095.1 Bacteroidota bacterium
TTGGTAGCAATATTGTGTTTGGCAAACACAACCCTTGTTCGATTAGGTGCCTTCGTTGTAAAATAGCAACAGGCGGCACCTACGGTGCGCCGCATATGTTCTTTCATGTTACTACAAACAGCCGGCTCCTCCGGAGCGGCAAACCTTTTACTGCTTACTATTGCATGCTTTCATGCCAGCGTATGTACAACCTTTGGAGCAGATAGCTCTCTGCCTTTCTGCATTCCACCGCGTAGCGGTCGTCTGTTTGTAGAAAATAGAATGATGTAGGGGTTGCGCGCCGTAGGCGCCGCCTGTTGTAATATGTTTTTTATATTGCATAAAACACAACCTATGGCTAATACTTATACGCAACTGCATATACAACTTGTATTTGCTGTAAAAGGCAGAGAAAGCCTGATCCCACAAAAACACAAAGAAGAACTACATAAATATATAACGGGCATTGTTCAAAGCAGGGGTAACAAAATGCTGGCAATAAATGCCATGCCCGACCATATACATGTCTTTCTGGGGCTCAATCCTGCTAACTCTATTTCCGATCTTGTAAGGGATATTAAAACAAACTCATCCACATTCATCACACAGCAAAAACTCACTCAGCACAAGTTTAACTGGCAAGAGGGGTACGGAGCATTCTCATATGCGCAGTCTCAGGTAGATGCTGTAATACAATATGTACTTAATCAGGAACAACATCACAAAAAGTAAACTTTCAAAGAAGAATACCTTCAGTTTTTAAATAAATTTGAAATAGAGTACGATGAAAAGTATTTGTTTGATTGGATTGAATAAACTACCACCATGCTAACCCAACAATTTGCACAACACTTTGCTGCCGACTGGATAGACTCGTGGAACGCGCACGACCTGCCACGTATACTGGCACACTACACCGATGATTTTGAAATGAGCTCGCCACTTATAGCACAGGTAGTAAACGAACCTACCGGTGTGCTTAGGGGCAAGCAGGCCATTGGCGATTACTGGGGCAAAGCCCTGCAACGGGTCCCCGATCTTAAGTTTGAACTGGAAGGCGTATTTGTAGGGGCAACATCCATAGTGCTTACATATACCAACCTGGCTCGTGGAGTAAAGTCCGCCGAGTTGTTCTATTTTAATGATGCAGGCCTTGTTTACCGTGCCGCCGGTAATTATTTATCGGCTATGGCTATTTGATAATCAATGCAGAACTGAGTTTTTCTCTTTTTTAACTAAAAATTGTTTCATCAATATTTGTATATACAAATATTACACTTACATTTGCATTGGATATGGCAAGCTTAGAAGTAGAAATAAAACAGCAGAAGAAGTTCGAGAGCGAACACGAGAAAGCCATGGTGAATATTCTTTACACCAGTAGCTGGTTGCATAATATCGGCTCGGCAAGGTTTAAGGAGTATGATATTACACCCGAGCAGTACAACGTACTGCGTATTCTTCGTGGTTCGCACCCAAAACCGCTGATGCTTGGCGAGGTTACCTGCCGCATGCTGGATAAAAACAGCAACGCTACCCGCCTGGTAGAGAAGCTACGGGTTAAAGGCCTTGTAAAACGCGAACTGTGCCCAACCAACCGCCGTCAGGTAGATATACTGATTACCGACAAAGGTTTGACACTGCTGGCTAAAATTGATGCTACTGCCGAAAACTGGCAAACACTGCTGAAAGGTATTACCAAAGCAGAGGCCCAGGAGCTAAGCCGTATATTAGATAAGTTAAGAGGTTAAAATTTTTTACCCTAACATTTGTATATACAAATATTGTATCTACTTTTGTTTAGCAAATCAAAAAGTCATGAAAAGAGAATCGTTCATCAAGCGCAGTATGTTAACCGCCACAGCGGTTACCGCATCGGGTTTAATGCAGCAACTGTTCTCTAAACACGAAGAAGAAGTGAAGCCCCTCGAACAGGTAGGCTTCGAACATTTACCAACTAAAAAATCAAATGTTATGGCAAATATGATTCTGCACCGTGCCACAGAGCGCGGCCACGCCAACCACGGTTGGCTTAATTCTTACCACTCTTTCAGCTTTGCCGGCTATTACAACCCCGACAAAATGAACTTTGGTGTATTGCGTGTATTGAATGATGATACTGTTGATCCCGGTGAGGGCTTCGGCACACACCCGCATAACAATATGGAGATTATCTCTATACCGTTAGAGGGCGACCTGGAGCATAAAGACAGCATGGGCAACACCGCTGTAATTAAACAGGGCGATATACAGGTAATGAGCGCCGGTACCGGTATATACCATAGCGAGTACAACAAAAACCGCGACAAGCAGGTTAAGTTTTTACAGATATGGGTAATACCACGCGAGAAAGGTGTGAAACCCCGCTACGACCAGATAACGCTGAACGATGCCGACCGGTTGAACAAATTTCAACAGATACTATCACCTAATGCCGACGATGCCGGTGTATGGATTCATCAGGATGCCTGGTTTAACCTGGGCAAGTTCGATAAAGAAGTAACTACTGAATATAAACTGAACAAAGCCGGCAACGGTGTATATGCCTTTGTTTTAAAAGGCAGTGCAACAATTAACGGCCAGCAGCTAAACAATCGCGATGCGGTAGGTGTTTGGAATACCGATGGCTTTACCGTACAGGCACAAGCCGGAGCCGAAATATTACTAATGGAAGTACCAATGCAGATAACAGGATAAACGTAACGTAGTAAATCAATTCGTAAATAACAATTATTCATAAACCATCCCTTGTTCCCCCTTTGGGGGGTAGGGGGCAAAAAACAATCAAAGTCATGAGCACTCAAGCAACATCTAAATGGACCATCGATCCCGTACACAGCGAAATTCACTTTAAAGTGAAACACCTGATGATTAACACCGTAACCGGCAGCTTCAAAAAATTTGATGCTACCCTCGAAACTTCTCAGGAAGATTTAACCGATGCTAAAATCAACTTTATTGCCGATATAGCCAGCATCGAAACCGGTCTGGAAATGCGCGACACACACCTGAAAAGCGACGATTTTTTCAACGCCGAAAAATATCCGCAACTGAAATTTGAAAGCACTTCGTTCGAAAAAGTTGGTGATACTGTATATCTGCTAAAAGGTAAGATCACCATACGCGAAACTACCAAGCCTATACAGTTGGATGTAGAGTACGGTGGCAAAATGGTAGACTTTTACGGCAACACTAA
>JBJOOW010000340.1:0-6606 GCA_046051095.1 Bacteroidota bacterium
GTGCTGTTGGCTACACCTTGTGCCACGTTGTTGAACAGTGCCGGGAAAGATGTTCCGTTAGACGAAGCACCCGAAAAAGCTACTGCACCATCGCTGAATAACTGAATATCGTTTACCTGATCGTTGCCGGTACCACCTATATATGTACCCCACGAAAGTGTACGGAAGTTGGTAAATTTACCAATATACATTTCATCGCCACCACGGTAGGTAGATGAATAACCGTTAGATATAAACGAGCTAAAGCTACCATCGCTGGTAACCACACCGCCTATTACAAACAAGTTGTCGTTTATGGCACGGATAGAGTACATTTCATCGCCGGTACCTGTACCACCTACATAAGAGGAGTAGGTAAGCGAGGTAAGTGTGCTGTTAAATACAGCAACGAAACCATCCTGACCGTTTTTAGTACCGTCGAACGGAGTGTTAACCAACGGAATGCCCGGAGAGCTGCCCTGATCGCTGTTGGTTGCACCGCACACAAAAAGCGCGTTGCCGCTTGGCGAAAGGCTGATGCCGTAAGCCACATCCGGCGATGTACCACCAAAGTAGGTTACATATTGTAGTGCGCTGCCGTCGGCTTT
The DNA here is from genome assembly GCA_046051095.1 of Bacteroidota bacterium. GTDB lineage: Bacteria > Bacteroidota > Bacteroidia > Chitinophagales > LD1 > Bog-950. The sequence continues at coordinate 588 of JBJOOW010000340.1, forward strand.
TATTCTATATATAATAGCATCTCTTCTGTTTACGTTAGAACCGGTAGTTCCATCGGCGTAGGTAGAATCGTAACCAAATATGTATGAACCATAACCGGTAGTAGATGAACGAACCAACTGGTTGTTGGTAGCACCTGCTACGTACATGTTACCGCTGGCATCCAGCTCTACGGCGTAAGCGTACTCGTCGAAGTTATCGTCGTTATCATCAAAGAAAGTACCCCACTTTAAGCTGGGGTCTATAATTAAAGGATAGATAGGGTCTACTTTGCTGGTAGTTTTAAAGCTAACCTCATCGCCGTTAATAGCAAATTGCATTTTAACCGGCACTTTGGTGTTGTTAATTATCTGGTAAGCCTCTGGTATATCAAACTTAACCTCGCGGAAACGAAGTTTAACTTCCAATTGTCCTTGTTTGTCAATAGCAAGACCATCCTGGCCTTTTAGCTTCATTTTAATATTGCGGTAGTCGGCGCCGGGGGCCACAACCCAGTCAAACTCCATGGTGTTATGCTCCTGGCTATAAATACGCAGGTTAATACCGTTGTACACATTTTGTAACTCAACCTCGCCATAGCTGGATACGTTGGTAGCCCATTTAGATGGGTCGCTATCCAAAAAGTAGTTGAATTTAGTTGGCAACTCGTTTTTGCTGGCTACTGTAAAGTTACCGTTGGCACCGGTAAACGACATACCCCAGCGGTGAGCTACCGTTCCTTCTTCGTGCTCTACCAGGTTGCCGTCGGGCCCCATTACATATTCTTCTTCTTCCTCGGCCTCATCTTCGTCGTGGCCGGCTGCTTTACCTGTAGATACAAAGTACAGGTAGTCGTTTTTAATGTAGAAACTACCAATATTGGTAGAGCCTGCCATTTTAACATCTGCCGGCATCTGGCCTTTGTTCTCAATAAAGCGAATACTGTTGGTACTCTCTTTTATCAGTTGCTTAACCTGCTGCTTGGTCATATCTTTTACAGCCTGCTGGGCAATTACATTACCCGACATAGCTGTAACAATCAGCAATAAGAAAAGTACTAACGCCTTTGGTGTAAAGGTTTTGTTATTCATAAACGTGTGCTTTGAAGGAAATCCGCTTAATGTAAAGTTTGCCATACTATACTTTGCATTGAATAAAAAAGGGAGTAGGTATAAGTACCTACTCCCTCTAATTAAAATATAATTTTTATTAACGGGCATATAACAACAGGCATACAAATGCCTGAATTACAGCCAGCTAAGCTTTTTATAAACGTATTTAATAAACAGTTAAAGTTTGCCATACTACTTTTAAAATCAGACACAAAAAATACCTTTGGAAGGTTCAGGGCATTTTGAATCAGCGCGCAAAAATAGTTTTTTTAACGACATACAACAGTTTATAGGTTGTAATCATGTTAAATAACCTTTACCTTTTTTAGCGTCTCACAAGGTAAGTTCTGTTAAGCCTAAACGCAAGTTTTTTAGCCATTTATTTGCATTAAACCCAATAAATAAGATTTATATACCAAAACGTTGTTTTTAAAGGCCACTAAAGTTGTTTTTTAATACAACTTAAAAGTAAATTTCAGGTTAATATTTAACCTAAATACCCCAGTGATATTTGTCATAACATGCCAGGTTTTTGCATAAAAAACTGTACAACAAAAGTTATCTACAGGCATTTTTAAGGCAATGCTTGGTACTTTCAATTTAAAGCGTATATTACATTAATAAATTACACCTACTATGGGCAGACCACCAACCAAACCGAAGCGATTTAAAGACGGATTTTACATTGAGGTAAGAAACAAAGGGGCGGGTATAGGTATGAAAATACACTTTGAAACCCTGCGCGAAATGGAAGCCGCCGCAGCTATGTACGGCAATGGCAAAGAAGTTATAATACTTGGCGAACACCGCAAAGACCGCTGGCTGAACGAAGAACCAGAGGCTAAAAGCGCCGCTAAAGCCGCAGCCCGCGAAGCTAAAGTAAAACCCGAAGCAAAAACCGCTACGGTTGCAACAAAAGAAAAACCGGCTAAAAAGGCCCCGGCTAAAGCCGAAAGTAAACCAGCTAAAAAAGCTGCCAAACCCGAGCCAAAAGCTAAAAAGCCTGCAAAGAAAAAATAACCAATACAGGTATTTTCTATTTTCGTAAAGTGGCTGCCCTATACAGGCAGCCACTTTATTTATTAACACACTACATGCTACATTTTATGGGACAGCTCTCCAAATCGTACAAGCAAGAGAAAATAGAAGGCCAGTTTGATGCCATTGTAATAGGCTCGGGTATGGGCGGCATAGCTACTGCAGCCTTTATGGCTAAAGAGGGAAAGAAAGTACTGGTGCTGGAGCGCCACTATACACCCGGCGGCTTTACGCATGTGTTTACCCGCAGCAAATACGAGTGGGATGTGGGTGTACACTATGTAGGCGATGTACACCGCCCGCATACCGAGCTGCATAAAATGTTTAAGTATATATCGGAAGGCCGCATGCAATGGGAAGAAATGGGCAGCCCTTACGATATTATGTTTTTTGGTAATGAAAAATATGAATTTCCGGCAGGTACCGATGAGTTTAAAGCGGCCATGAAAGCCTATTTTCCCGGAGAAGAAAAAGCCATTGATGCGTATGTAGAACTGGTATACAACACCCAAAAAAAACAACGCCTGTTTTTTGCCGAAAAAATATTACCCAATTTCTGGAGCTGGCTGTTTGGCAACCGTATGCGTAAAGCAGGGCTGGAGGGCAACAAAACCACACTGGAAGTTTTACAAGGCCTTACGCAAAATAAAAAGCTTATAGCCGTGCTTACCGGCCAGTATGGCGATTATGGTTTGCCACCTGCACAAAGTAGTTTTTTAATGCATGCTGCATTAATTAAACACTACATGAAGGGTGCCTGCTACCCTATTGGTGGCGCACAGCAAATTTACCAAACCATTGCACCTACTATACTTAACGCCGGCGGACAGGTATTTACCAACGCCGAGGTAAAAGAGGTGATTATAAAAAACAACAAAGCGGTTGGCGTAAAAATGTACGATGGTAAAGAGTACTTTGCACCGGTTGTAATAAGCGATGCCGGTATATACAACACGTACCGCAACCTGCTACCCGAAACAACCAAAAAAGAAATTAATACCGATAAGCACTTTGATAAGTTGGCACCATCGGTAGGGCATATATGCTTATACATTGGCATTAACGAAAGCAACGAAAAACTAAAATTGGGTAAGGCTAACTATTGGGTGTTTCCCGATAACTACGACCACGATAAAAATGTAGAAGATTACATTAACAACCCCGATGCAGAATTGCCTGTAGTATATATATCTTTTCCATCATCTAAAGATCCGGATTGGGAGAACCGGTACCCGGGCAAAACAACTATAGAGATTGTTACACTATCGCCCTACAAATGGTACGAACAGTGGAAAGATAAACGCTGGATGAAACGCGGTGATGACTATAAAGCGTTTAAAGAAAAACTAGCGCAACGCTTATTAGAAGCTTTGTATAAACGCCACCCGGAGCTGCGCGGTAAAATAGATTACTACGAGCTATCTACACCGCTTAGCACGGCACACTTTGCCAACTACGAGTTTGGCGAGATATATGGTATAGACCACACCGTTGACCGTTTTGAACAGAAATTTTTAAAAGCACGCACACCGGTTAAAAACCTGTACCTTACCGGACAGGATATTGTAAGCTGTGGCGTAGGCGGAGCCTTGTTCAGCGGCTTGATAACAGCATCGGCTGTTACAGGTAAGAACCTTCTTAACCGGTTGAAAGAAAAATAAACCGTACTACCTTACACAAACCATTACAGGCCTTGCACACAAATGCAGGGCCTGTTTATTTATAGTGGTGCTTTATTGCTATTTTGCCTTTACAAACAGGCAACATGAGCAGTACAGATAACTACACTACTTTTTGCAAGGCATGGCTGGATAGCTGGACCGGCAACAAGCCAGAGGAGTTGCTTAAATTTTATCATGCCGATGCCAGTTACGCCGACCCTGCTAAACGCAGTGGTATTAAAGGCCATACACAACTACTACCCTACTTTAAAAAGCTATTGCAGCTAAACCCTGCATGGAAATGGGAAGCCATAGAAATTATACCAACAGCCAATGGCTTTACCTTAAAATGGAAAGCCACCATACCGGTACCCGGTGGCACTATTGAAGAAACAGGATTGGATATTGTAGAACTTGAAAACGGGCTGATAACACGCAACGAAGTTTTCTTCGACCGGTTAAACTGGATACAGGCCTTACAAACAAATTAAATTATTTACCATGCATTTTGAACACTCACCCAAAGCAAAAGAAATGATGGAGCGCCTGCAGCGCTTTATGGATACTTATGTATTTCCGTTAGAGAAAGAATACCTGGCAGTACCCCACTACGGCAACCCCGACTGGAAAACCTGGGAGCTTGACCCACGTGTGGAAGCCCTGAAAGAAAAAGCGAAAGCAGAAGGCTTATGGAATTTGTTTTTACCCGACATAAGCGGGCTTAGCAACCTGGAGTATGCACCACTGGCCGAGATAACCGGACAATCGCTATTAGCGCCCGAAATATTTAACTGCAATGCACCCGATACCGGCAATATGGAGGTGCTGTGGAAATACGGCAGCCAGCAACAAAAAGACCAATGGCTTACACCATTGCTGGAAGGTAAAATACGCTCGGCATTTTGTATGACCGAACCGGATGTAGCCAGCAGCGATGCCACTAATATGCAGGCCACTATAACTGTAGATGGTGATGATGTTATACTGAACGGCACCAAGTGGTGGAGCACCGGCATAGGCCACCCCAACTGCAAGGTAGCGATATTTATGGGACTATCGGATGCTACAGCACACAAGTATTTACAGCACACCATGGTGCTTGTACCGCTGGATGCTGCCGGTGTAACCATAGAGCGTATGCTGCCGGTGTACGGTGGTTACGACCCGCCTTACGGACATGGTGAGGTAACATTTAAAAACGTACGGTTGCCTAAAAGCGCTGTAATAGCCGGTATAGGTAAAGGGTTTGAAATTGCACAGGGCCGCCTTGGCCCCGGCCGTATACACCACTGTATGCGGCAAATAGGCGTAGCAGAGCGTGCGCTTAAACTAATGATACAACGTGGCAGCGAGCGCGTAGCATTTGGCAAGCCATTAATAAACCTGGGCGGCAACCGCGATATTATTGCCAATGCACGTATAGATATTGAAATGGCCCGCCTGCTGGTGCTTAAAACAGCCTATCTGTTAGATACAGTAGGTGCCATGGGCGCACTAAGCGAAGTAAGCCAGATAAAAGTAGTAGCGCCAACACTGGCCTGCCGCATACTGGACCAGGCCATACAGATGCATGGTGGCAAAGGTATGAGCAACGATACGCCTTTAGCAGCTATGTATGCCTATGCACGTATACTTCGCCTGGCCGATGGGCCCGACGAAGTACACCGCGGTGTGGTTGCTAAACTGGAACTTATGAAATATAAGTAACTACTACTTTTCTTTTATTTTAAAAGTAAAGTAAGCATTTGCATCGGAAGCGAAGATGTATGAGTTATCATCTAATTTTCTGTTAGTAAAGTATAGCTCAAGCTCGTTACTGCTTCGGTTTACTTTAGTGGTTTTAATTTCAGCATCACCTGCTTTCCAGTAGCTACAATATATCTCAAATTCTTCTTTGGTGTTTTTTACCTTATCATCTTTACCACCGTGCAGTATATAAATATTATCGCCCGATGTATAGATATGTACAGGCCTATAAATACACCAGTTAGAGCCATTATCTACCTCATAAATATTCTTAGTAAATACTACATCAAACTTATTATTTACACCTATACACATTACATGATTGTTTTGATAATCCCACTGCTTGGGGCCGGTTTGTTTGCGTACTGATTCGTATAAAAGTACTGCATAACCGCTGGTAGTAGGAGAAACAACAGTCGTAAAATCTTTTAGTGTGCCGGGCTGTTTAGTATCGCCATACTTGCTAAGTATTTCGCCTGAAAAAG
>JBJOOW010000341.1:0-3497 GCA_046051095.1 Bacteroidota bacterium
AATGCCTACTTTTTACAGCCTTACCGAAAACTACTATGCTACATTAAGCGCCGGATATGATACTGTAAATTATAACTACTCAGCCGAGGCGCAACCGTTGCCATATAAATTCCGCTCACCAATGAAAGGCACTGTTAGTACCAGCTTTTATATAAAGCAGCATGCGCTTATATCGGTAGATTATGAGTTTTTAAATAACGGAGCCGGTAAATACAACTTCGGTAGCAGCTATTCCGATTTTAGTAGTTTGATAAATAGTAATATGGTTGGCGCTTATACCTTTACTCATAACCTTCGGTTTGGTGTAGAAGGTGCTTTTAAAACACTGCGTGTACGGGCCGGCTATAACTACACAAGTACTCCTTTTAAAAAAGATCAGATAACCAAAGGATACACGCAGGATAAGCACAGTGCCAGCTTTGGTTTAGGTTACCGCGGTCAGCGTTTTTACGCCGACGCTGCTTATGTATTTGGAATAAGCAAAGATGCTATGTACCCCTACGCCAATTTTGAAGTGAAGAATACGCTTATATCGCATAGTGTAATGCTAACGCTGGGATGGAAAATTAACCGTGAGGCCAGGACTGCTAAATCAAAACCTGCACGGCAGGCCGAGCCGATAGACAGAAGCTATTAAGCTTCGTTCGTTTGTTTGGCTAAATGGTAGTCAAGCAACCTGAATACAGGATTTTTATCTACAACACCCAAATGGCAACCGTAGTGCGATGCCACTTTTGCCAGTATATCCTGAAAATGAAAGGCTATTGACCCTACAAAATGTATGGGGTAGTGCTGGTAGTGCGGATAGCAGCAAACATTGTGTTTAAAAAACTCAGTAAACCCTTCCTCGGCCAGTTGCTGCATGTATTCTTTGTCGGGGCTTTCGGTAAGTACTATGGCAAAACTTGCCAGGTACACATTGGCATGTGGTTTTTTATAAACCGAGTCGTAGATTTTATTTTTCTCTAAGCCGTATTGGCCACTTAGAAGGTTAGCTGTAGCTTCTGGTAATTCTTTATAAAGGAAACGTGCTAACAGCTTTTTGCCAAACCAGGCGCCGCTTCCTTCATCGCCCAATATATAGCCAAGGCCTAAGATTGGTCCATCTTCCTGTACTTTTTCGCCATCAAATACACACGAGTTACTGCCAGTGCCTAATATACAGGCAATACCGGGTTTGTTGTTGCAGGTGGCATAGGCAGCAGCCGTCATATCATGGTCAACGTATATGGTAGTAGCGTTTGTAAAAAACTTGGCCATAGCTACCCGTATGGTTTGTTTGCGGTCGTCGCTGCTGCAGCTTGCTCCATAAAAATAAACGGCAGTAACGTTATTGCGCAAGGCTATCAGCCCGCTGTGTTTCAGCATCTCGTTGTTAATGTCATCGCTGCTGTAAAACAAGGGGTTAAAACCAATGGTTTCGTGTAATTCGCGGTGTTCGGTAAGCCAGTTGGTTTTGGTAGATCCGCTCTCTGCAATTATTATCATAACGCTATGGGTTTATTAATTCGCAGCCCTAATATAAGCCGATTTAGAAATGATTGAATTTTACTTATACATTTAGCATTGCAAAACAGTTTACATGAAAAAATCGCTCTACTTACTATTTGTTATAGCTGCTTTAGCCACACAGGCTCAAAGCCCTCAATCCCCTTCCCGTTCAGTGGTAGATATGGCGCTGGCTCCATTCTATCATGGCGTAGCATCAGGCGACCCACTAACTGACCGGGTAATTATCTGGACCCGCATTACTACCGAAAACCCAACTGAAACGGTAGGGTGGGAGATTGCCGCAGATACAACCTTTACCAGTATTATTAACTCAGGTACAGTTACAACCGACAGCAGTAACGACTATACTGTTAAGGTAGATGTAACGGGCTTACAGCCTAATACATGGTACTACTACCGCTTTAGCAATAACGGTGTATATTCTATAAAAGGGCGTACACGCACTATGCCTGCCACTAACGTTAACAATCTGCGTTTTGCTGTGGTAGCCTGTTCTAATTATCAGGATGGCTTTTTTAACGTGTACCGCGATATAGCAGAGAAGAATGATGTAGATGCAGTAATACACCTTGGTGACTATTATTACGAATACGGCCCCGATGATTTTACACCTGGTGTAGATTCGAGCCGCTTGCAGGAACCTTACAAAGAGGTTTGGACCAAAGCCGATTACCGCCAGCGTCATTCATTTTATAAGCTTGATCCGGATTTACGGGCTGTGCATCAGCAATACCCGTTTATTACTGTTTGGGACGACCACGAGAGTGCTAACGATAGCTGGAGTGGCGGTGCACAAAACCACACCGACAGCGTTGAAGGTTATTGGAACGACCGCAAAGAGTTTTCGCGTACTACCTATTTTGAGTGGATGCCCATACGTAACGTACATAATAGTGTAGATACCATACACCGCGTAATACCTTTAGGCGGTCTGGCCGATTTGATAATGCTCGATTCCAGGCTTGAAGGTCGCGAGGTACAGGCAGGTACCACCGGTGCAGTGGTAAACGATACTAACCGCACTATGCTGGGCCATGAGCAGTTAGATTGGTATAAGCAGCAACTATCTGCCAGTACTGCAAAATGGAAACTGATAGGTAACCAGGTAATGTTTGCCCCTTTAAAGGTTTTCGGTTCGGCACTTAATCAGGACCAATGGGACGGTTACCCGGAGGAGCGTAATAAAATCATCCGCCATATATCTTCTAATAACATCAACAACGTGGTGCTGTTAACAGGCGATATACATACATCGTGGGCTAACGATGTACCACATCCCGATCAGACCTACAATTCATCAACCGGAGCAGGTTCAGCTGCTGTAGAATATGTTTGTACCAGCGTTACCAGCGGTAGCTTCATAAACTTTACTGTGCCTGCCAATATTATTACTACTGTTATACCGCACGTAAAGTATGCCGACCTTTCTAAACGCGGCTATTTATTATTTGATGTTACCAGCCAGCGCGTACAGGGCGATTGGTTATATGTAAACACTATTGGCTCACGCACCTTTAATACTTCGGTGGGTGCATCCTGGTGCGATCTGGATGGTGCCAATCACCTTACACAATGTGGCAGCGCACTTACTCCACGCGGTACTAACCCGGTAATTGCACCGGTAGTAACCGATGTCAGGACAGTTAAGCCAGAGGTTATGACCATGCTATCGCTCTACCCTAACCCAAGTGCTGGTGAGGTAGATATTCAGTTTTACCTGTATAAAGCTGGCAATGTAAATATTGTGGTAACCGATCTTAATGGCCGTACAGTACACAGCCAGCAACTACTTTACAACCAGCCGGGGCTTTATAACGCATCGGCCGATTTATCGGGTCTGTCGTCGGGCACTTATATGCTAAGCGTTGTAACCGGCGGTACACTTATTACTAAAAAACTTATTAAAGCCAGATAAGAAACCTATTAGAAGTTGGTAAGAGGGGCCATGTGCCCCTTTTTTATTGCAACACCAGCGCCAATAAATG
>JBJOOW010000342.1:0-4550 GCA_046051095.1 Bacteroidota bacterium
CTCTGGTACGGGCGGTTATTACTACTACAGCTCAGGTACCTACAACTTAGAGGTAAGCGATGCCAATGGCTGTGTTGTATCTTCTAACGCTAACGTAATAGTATCTGGGGCACATACCCAGATTATTGCCAGCGATGATACCATTTGTGTAAACGGCGCCGTTTACTTAACCGCCACCGGCGATTTTGAGTTTACCTGGTATCCGTACGATTTTCACTCAAGCGGTCTTAGTATAGCACATGTGCCTTCTACTACAACCGTAAATATTGTTGGGGTAAACAATGCTGGTTGCTATGCATACGATACGCTAACTATAGTGGTAGAAAGCTGCGATACTACAGGTATTAATGATTTAGATGCATTGCAGTTTACAGTATACCCCAACCCGGCTACCGATAGGTTTATTGTACAGGTAAATGGTGGTTTCGCTTCAGCTGCAGTGTTGACCCTTTATGCTGCCGATGGCCGTTTAGTACAGGAGCAACGTATAACAGCAGGTGTGCTGAACACCGAAGTAGATTGTGCTACCCTTGCCAGCGGGGTTTATTTAATGCAGATAAACAGTAGTGGTAAAAACTACTACCATAAGGTGGTGGTAAGCCGATAAACAAAAAGGCCGCTGTTAACAGCGGCCTTTTTTATTTCTCAACAATAACAAAAACGTCTTCATTGTCGCGTTTCATCCAGTAATGTTCGCGCGCAAATTTTTCCTGTGTGGCAGGGTTGGTGGTAAGTTCCTGATAAGCCTTGTTGGTTTCCTTTATCTGGTCGGTGTAAAATTTCTTTTTCTCCAGCAGGTCGCTAAGTTCCTTATGCTTGCGGTATTGCGATATCAGGTTGCTTTCATCAAAAAATATCATCCAGGTGCCAAATACCAACGCCGTTATAAAAAACGGATTGGTCATCCACCAGGGTAGTTTAGATAGTTTTTGTTTAACAGCGCTAAGCATGTTGCAAAATTGATAATAAACTGCCTAATAGCTATAACGTGCTTCGCACAGCAGTAGTGTATAAAGGACGAAGCAATTTTACTTCCTCAGTAAAAAGCCTAACCTATTCATTATGGCAGGTGTGTTGGCGTTAATAATAAATGCCAGTAAAAATACTGGTAGTAACGGTGCCCTGTAACGGGTTAGGTTACCTAAAACAGGGGTGCACATGCCAATCAGTGCAAAATAAGCAACCGAGAAGGTGAGCAGAAGCAATACTACATTAAGATGTTGAATGTTGGTACGTTTAGTGTGCCATACAAGCCATGCAAGCAGCAGCACTACCAGTATGTTTTCTATAGCACTGGCCAGCATCATTATGTTTTTTGCTTCGGTAGGGTAGGGGCGTAGCAGGGTATTAACAATGCCAACAGGGGCAACGGTTAACACCGATAAACCATTTGGCTCAAGCGGTGGTATATCTATACGGCTACCAGCTTTGTAGTAAATGGCTTCTTTTACCGAGTTGGTTTGCTTGTTAACCAGCATTTGTATGGGGTTAATGCGTGCTGTAACATATTGCAGGTTAAAAGCAATAAACAATAGCGTTGCAAACACCAATGCGTACTTACTTACAATAAACCCTTGTTGATTGTTGTTGCTAAACAGCAGAAATGCAATGGCTGCCGGTACAAGGCAAGCCAAAACGAAAAATTTTGTAAACAAAATTATTGTAAAACCAACAGCTATTAGTATGGTTTTTCTGCCGGGTTGATGCTTGTTTATTAAACCATAAAGCAACATGCCAAGGCCTAAAATTAACAGCGGTTCTTTCATTACGCCACTTGCCCAAAATAGTACCGATGGTAAAACCATAACCGGCAGTGCATACAACATATTTTGTTGCGGGGTAAACTTAGCCACGCTGTTTAGCAGTAGCACCCACCCCAACAGCGATATGAAACAAAAAAACAGTATATGCGCAAAATAGGTTTTAAAGGTAATAAACATCAATAGCGCGTTTAGGCGAATGATGGTGCGGTTTTCGTTTATTGGGGCTTCATCAAAGTTGCGGTCCCAGTTTTTGAGGCCTGTTTTCAAATTGCCTTTGTCGCAATCAATATCGCCTGCAAGTAACCCCCAGAATGCTTCAGAATCTTTAGCTTTTATCTCGTGTAAGGTAAGGGCATCGGTATAAAATTTATGTATATCGTTATTCTGTAGGTCTTTATAGTAAAAGGTGTAAACCATCCATATTAATATGCCGGTTAAAAATTTCAGGTTAAAAATCAGGCTGGTTACATAAGGCTTAAAGCTGTTAAACTGTAAGCGCCGATAGCGGTATAGCAGCACATTGAAAATAATAAGGTATAGCAGGGTAACCAGCAAGTCTTTCATCCTGCAACTAAAGTAATGGTTTTAAGGTACTAAGCTTAAACTGATTGGCGGTAAAGTTCCGGTGTGTATAACACACTATGTAGCCCGCTGGTAATGATTAATATTGCGTTGCAAATAATTAAACATGAAAAGCGTATTAAAACAACTGGGTATTAACGCTCTTAACACCGGTACCAGTACTGGTAACAAGTGGCTTAAAGGAAAAGGTGAGGTAATAAAATCGTACTCGCCGGTAGATGGTAAACTGATTGGTTCAGTAACAGCAACTACCGATAAGGAATACGAACAGGTAATAGATTCGGCACGTAAAGCATTTGCGGTATGGCGTAATATACCAGCCCCTAAACGTGGCGAAGTTGTCCGCCAGATAGGTGAGGAGCTACGTAAATACAAAGAACCCCTGGGTAAACTGGTAAGTTACGAAATGGGTAAAAGCCTTCAGGAAGGTTTAGGCGAAGTACAGGAGATGATTGATATATGCGATTTTGCTGTGGGGCTTTCGCGCCAGTTGCACGGCCTAACTATGCATAGCGAGCGCCCCAGCCACCGTATGTATGAGCAATGGCATCCGCTGGGTGTGGTAGGTATTATATCTGCCTTTAATTTTCCGGTTGCTGTATGGAGCTGGAACACTATGCTGGCATGGATATGCGGAGACGTATGTGTTTGGAAACCATCTGAGAAAACACCTTTATGTGGTATAGCCTGCCAAAACATAGTGGCCAAAGTTTTTAAACGTAACAACTTACCCGAAGGCTTAAGCTGTTTAATTAACGGCGACTGGAAAGTGGGCGACTGGATGGCAAAAGATACCCGTGTAGAGCTGGTTTCTGCAACAGGTTCTACCCGAATGGGTAAGGCGGTAGCACAAAATGTAGCTGCACGTTTAGGTAAATCGTTGTTAGAGTTGGGAGGTAATAACGCAATTATTATTACACCCGATGCCGACCTGAGCATAGCTATGGTAGCAGTAGTATTTGGCGCTGTTGGTACAGCCGGACAGCGTTGTACTACTACCCGCCGTTTAATTATACACGAATCGAAATATGCAGAGGTAAAGAAAAGACTGGCTGCCGTATACAAACAGCTAACCATAGGCAACCCGCTGGATGCTAAAAACCTGGTAGGCCCGCTAATTGATAAGCAAGCTGTAAATGCGTACCTTGATGCAATAGCGGCTGCTAAAAAGCAAGGCGGCAAAGTACTGGTAGAAGGTGGTGTAATGACCGGCAAAGGCTACGAAAGCGGCTGCTATGTAGCACCATGTATAATTGAAGCCAACAACGATATGCCGATAGTACAGCATGAAACGTTTGCTCCTATTCTATACATTATGCCATACAAAACACTGGCCGATGCTATTCATTTACAGAATAACGTAGCGCAGGGTTTATCATCGAGCATTATGACAACCAATATGCGCGAGATGGAAGAGTTTTTATCGGCTAACGGTAGCGATTGTGGTATTGCCAATGTTAACATTGGCACCAGTGGCGCCGAAATAGGTGGTGCGTTTGGTGGCGAGAAGGAAACCGGTGGCGGCCGCGAAAGCGGTAGCGATGCATGGAAAAATTATATGCGCCGACAAACCAATACTATTAACTACGGTCGTACGTTGCCACTGGCGCAAGGTATCAGGTTCGATTTATAACCAATTAAAAAGCCCCTTAGCAATAAGGGGCTTTTTAATTTATTCTTCCAGCTTGTATTCCTGTATTTTTCGGTACAAGGTAGTAAGGCCTATATTCATCAGGCGGGCTGCCTCTGTTTTATTTTTATTGGTATGGCGCAGTACTTTTTTTATGTGATGCTTTTCTACCTCTGCTAAATCAAAACTGTTTTCTCCCGGGTTACTATTGCTAAAATCAAACGGAAGATGCTCTGCCAATAATTCTTTATCGCATAATATCAGCGAACGCTCTATCACGTTTTTAAGCTCGCGTATGTTTCCTTTCCAGGGGTGCTTTTTCAGGGCAGTTAAAAACTCTTTCGTAACTCTCGGGAACGATTTATTCATACGGTCCGAGTACATTTTAATGAAATGGAACGCCAGTGGTTCCATATCTTCGGGGCGCTCTGCCAACGATGGTAAGTGTATTTGAAATACCGATAAGCGGTAATAAAGGTCGAGCCTGAAAGTTCCTTTATCCGATTCTTGCTGCAGGTTACGATTAGTGGCAGCAATAATGCGTACATCTACTTTCGTAGGTTTCGAATCGCCTA
>JBJOOW010000343.1:0-6326 GCA_046051095.1 Bacteroidota bacterium
ACTGGCTGCTTGTGTTTCGTTAGCGGCTTTAGCCAGCAGTAAACAACAGTTGCCATGGCCGGGTGGCGCAACTAATACCCAGCGTTTGGTTTCGCTCAACATAGTATCTTCTAACAGAGTAAAGTGTAGTTTTTGCGTGTAAAAGGCAATAGCTTCGTCGTAATCGTTTACTACCAATGCAATATGTGCTATGTGTTGGTTCATGGTAAGGTGTTGCTGCAATAATAGTTGTTTACCCGTTTACAGTGCCGGTATACCGGCAATTGGCCTTGCATCGTGTGCCGGCACTATTACTATTTGCGGGTATTTTTCTGCAATGGCGTACACCCGGCGCAAATTATCCTGCACACCGGCACGGTCGAAATCGCCTAATGTGCTCTGTAATAAGGGGCGCTCTTCCAATTGTGTTACTCCCTCTGCCTGCCAGGCAAGGTCGCCAATAAAAGCATAGCGCTTACCATCGGGCGTGTTTACAAATACTATAACAGACCCTGGTGTATGGCCCGGTGCCGGTACAATAACCACCGAGCCATCTGCATAGTAATCGTAGCTTTTATCAAACCCCAGGTATGGCTTTTCTTCGAACTGATATGGCTTGTAACGTGCAGGGTTAATGCTTTGTGCCAGCTGGCATAGCTTATTGCCACTATTAATAAACTGTAGTTCGGGTTGGCTTACCTGTACCGGCGTGCTGCTAAAATCTTCAATACCACTTACATGATCCCAGTGGGCGTGTGTAAGCAGTATGTTCTTTATCGAGTCGGGGATATAGCCTGCTAATTGTAGTTGTTCAATGACAGGTACACCGGGCGCAAAATCGGTTACGGCCCTAAAATACCAGGGCATGGTAGCAAAGTGTTGCTTTACATTTTTACCAAAGCCCCCGTCTATCAGCAGGTCGCCCTTGGGGTGCTTAATTAATATAGCGGCCATAGTAAACTCCCGCTTATCGAAAAACGAACCACCCCTGTAGGCAAAGGCCGCCGTGCGGTGGTTTACACCGGTAGGTAGCTGGTATAACTGCATACCGGCGGGTGGGTTAGCTGCGGGTAGTGTGGCTGTAAGCGCTGGTGGTGTACTAAGTGGTTGTGGGCTGTTATTGATATACCAGCCTAACAATAATAGTGCGGTAATGACCAGTACAGATAGGGTAGCTTTGCGTAGGGTGGCATTCATATTCATTGGTAGAATAAAGGTAGCAATGCTGTTTATATAGCGCGCTAAAAACAAAAACGGCAGCCGGTTTACACCGTGCTGCCGTTTTTTGTGGTTTGGGAGGGAATTGAACCCCCGACACAAGGATTTTCAGTCCTTTGCTCTACCAACTGAGCTACCAAACCGCTCCGTTTTAGGGACGACAAAAATAGAATTCTCCCGCACTATTGCAAACCGTAGCGCAATTTCTTGTATAAAAATTTGTGTTTCAGTCCGTTTGCAAAAGCTAAAAAACAACGCAGCGGCCTATTTTTCCATTATTTTAAGCTGGTACTTTTTACGTTCCTTATTGGTAAGTTTAGCCTCGCGCAGCCAGGTGTTAAGTATTTTAATGTGCTTGTAACGCAGGCCATACTGGGCAGCAAAATCGGCTATGTTGGGTATGGCCGTATCTACCTCTACCACCTTGTAACGGTATGGCTGGTACAGGTCTTCGGCAGTAACAATAAAACCGGCACGCTTAGGGTTGCTGAAAATAATTTTCATAGCCAGCATGCGGAATATATAACGCGAAGTTTCGGGGTTAAAGTACATCTCGTAAAAGTTGTTCGTCTTCTGGTCGTTAATGCGCTGTTTCATACCCGGCACGCCCAGGTTGTACGATGCTGCGGCAATGGTCCAATTGCCCAGGCTCTCCTTGGCTCCTTTCAGGTAATCGCAGGCTGCCTGTGTCGATTTTTCTATGTTATAGCGCTCATCCACTTCGCCGTTTATTTCAAGGTGGTAGCTTTTGGCTGTGGGCACCACAAACTGCCAGAAACCAACAGCACCAGCCGGCGATACATCGTTGCGGAAACCACTTTCTATCAGCGGTAGGTATTTAAAATCGGCGGGCACGCCGTTATCGGTCAGTGTTTTTTCTATATCGCCAAAATACCGGTTAGCAAGTTTCATGGCCATTAGGGTATTGCTGTGCCAAAAGGCATTTAGCTGCAACTCGCGCTCCAGGCGCTCGCGTACATCGGGGTCTTCTAACGGCACACGTTCGCCGGCAAAGTATAGTTCGCCGGTAACAGTAATAGGCGCTACACCCTGCAGGGTATCATCGCCACCGCGCCAGCCAAGGTTGGGGCAATCGTTACGGGTAGTATCAAATATATTGGTAAGCTGTGGCGATGCCACTTTTAAAGCAATAGTAGCCGAGGCCACACCTATTAACAGGCACAAACCAATGGCAAGGGGTATGCGGTATGCAGGTTTTATTTCCATAGCAGCGTAATATTACAACAAACAGGTTAAGTGCCGGTGGTGGTTATTAACTAACTACCCTTTTGTATACCGGTACCGATGAGCAGGCCTCGCCGTACATAAGCGAGCGCACTACTTTGGTAAGCTGGTGGGCTATTTGCACAAAAGCCGCTTCGGGTATTTGCCGGTCGCCGCAGCCTTTAACTATAACGCGTTGGTCTTTAAAATCGTCTGCTTTAAGTTGAGCAATGTTGCGGTACAGAAAAATTTCGGCAGCATGGTCGGGCGGACTGCAGGCTACATCTTTGGCATGGGGTGCCAGGTTAGCACTTAGTATCATGTAGGCCCACATTGGCACAATGGCATTGGCCGAGCAATGTATGGCTACATATTGCCCGCTATATTGCTGCCAGTTGGTGTTTTTTACGGTATCTCTAAACTCTGCTTCGCGCAGTATAAGGCCCTTAAACAAAAAGTCTTTCAGGTCTATAGCCACAATCTCTTCTGTTCGCGGAAAATACTCCTCTAAATCAAGAGTAATAAGCCCGCTTTGGGCTACGCGGTTTACAATTGGCTTTACGGTATCCATACGGCAAAGGTAGCAGAACTGGTTTATTCTGTAGCCGCGTTAAGAACCATTAAGATAAACTTGTTTAGTGCTTTGCTACAGTGCTGCTTTCGCGCTGGTAATAGCCGGTACCGTCGTAAGGGCGTTTGGCGGGTGCTGTCATACAGGCTTCGCTGCAGCAGCCCTCCATTTTCCAGCCGCACTCTTCGCAAAGTACAAAGTGTTCGTTACACTCGGCGTTGGCACAGTTAACCACATGGGCACTTGGGGTGCCGCATATTTTGCAGGCCGATACTACACTGGGCTGTATCTTATTTACATCTACCACTACGCGGTTATCGAATACGTATAGTTTACCCTCAAAATTTTTGCCACCGGTTTCTTTGGCATATTTTACTACGCCGCCATCTACCTGGTATACATTTTTAAAACCGTTTTGCAGCAGATAACCACTGGCCTTTTCGCACTTAATACCACCGGTGCAGTAGGTAACTACTTTTTTATCTTTCAGGTGTTCAAGCTGTTTTAGCTGCTCCGGAAAATCGCGGAAATTGTCAATATCCAGTTTAAGCGCATTTTTAAAATGGCCTACGTTGCTTTCGTAGTTGCTGCGTACATCTACAAACACCACATCTTCCTGTCCTATCATCTCATCTACCTCGTGCGGTTTAAGATGTATGCCGGTAGTTTCGTTAGGGTCTACATTTTTAATGCCGCGCAGGCTGCTGTGTACTATCTCGGGCTTAACACGCACGTACAGGCGCTCGAAACTTGGCGCATCTACCTCGTCAATTTTAAACTCTATACCATCAAACATAGGGTTGCTGCGCACCGTGTCCATATACTTTTTGCACTGCACTACCGTACCGCTAATGGTACCGTTAAGGCCTTCTTCGGCAATAATAATGCGGCCCACTATGCCCAGGCGTTCGCAAAACTCCAGGTGTTGTGCAGCAAATTCTTCCGCATCGGGTATGCGGGTGTATTTGTAGTAAAGTAATGTTTGGTATGGTTTCATAAATACGGGGGGCGAAGATAATGCTTTTACAAAACACCACCATGATAATGCTCAGCAGATAATAGTGTTGGTTGAGGCTATTGGGCATCGAAAGCCATAAAACCCGTAACAATCTAAAAATCAACCACCTAAAACCACCTAATCAATACAAATTACGATTACGGAACCGGTTTGTTGAGCTGCATTACAAAATGATTTATAAACTTGTGAGGCAAACCAAATGCCCTTATTACCATGTATACTATACAACAACGCCTGCAAACCGAGCTTGAAGAAATAAAAACCAGCGGCCTGTATAAAGCCGAGCGTATAATAACTACCCCACAAGGTGCCGAGATAAAAACTACAACACCCGGCGGTGAAGTGCTGAATTTTTGCGCTAACAACTACCTGGGCCTAAGCTCGCACCCCAAAGTGATAGAGGCCGCCAAACAAGCCATAGATACACACGGCTTTGGTATGAGCAGTGTGCGCTTTATATGTGGCACTCAGGATATACATAAGGAACTGGAACGCAAAATATCGGAGTTTCTGGGTACCGAAGATACCATACTGTATGCGGCAGCCTTCGATGCGAATGGTGGTGTGTTTGAACCGTTGTTTAATGAAGAAGATGCTATTATAAGCGACGAACTGAACCATGCATCGATTATAGATGGAGTACGTTTATGCAAAGCACAGCGCTACCGTTATAAAAACAACGACATGGCCGACCTTGAGCAGCAACTGATTGCCACACAAGGTAACCGCTCGCGTATTATAGTAACCGATGGTGTGTTTAGTATGGATGGCACCATAGCCCAGTTGGATAAAATTGTAGCATTAGCCGATAAATACAACGCGCTGATAATGGTAGACGAATGCCATGCCAGCGGTTTTATAGGTAAAACAGGCCGCGGTACGCCAGAGTATTGCGGTGTGCATGGCAAAATTGATATAGTAACCGGCACACTGGGCAAAGCCCTGGGCGGTGCCAGTGGTGGTTTCACATCGGGTAAAAAAGAAATTATAGAAATACTGCGCCAGCGTTCACGCCCGTACCTTTTTAGTAATACGGTAATGCCTGCTATTGTAGGTGCCTCTATTGCTGTGCTGGATATGCTGAGCGAAACCACGGCCCTACGCGATAAGCTGGAAAACAACACTAAATATTTCCGCGAAAAAATGACGGCTGCGGGTTTTGATATTAAGCCGGGGGTGCACCCTATTACACCGGTAATGTTGTACGATGCAATGCTGGCACAAAAGTTTGCTGCCCGCCTGTTAGAAGAAGGTATTTATGTAATAGGTTTCTTTTACCCGGTGGTGGCTAAAGGCAAAGCGCGTATACGTGTGCAGGTTAGCGCCGCGCATGAAATGGAGCATCTGGATAAATGTATAGCTGCCTTTACCAAAGTTGGTAAAGAGCTGGGGGTGATAAAATAATATCTGCACAGGCTAACTTTATATAGCTTTTTATTATTGTTGTGGCGAACCTATAACAATCGCTTTCTATGTTTCGCCTTGTTGTATGCCTGTTGGCATTTATTTATGCGGGCTCATTATCTGCCCAAAACACTGCTCCGCTCGATTCGTTTGTTACTAAATCGGGCATAGTACATAAAGGTTGGCTTATTGAAGATAACTACCCTAAGTATTTCAGGTTTAAAACAACCGATGAGACAATAGCTAACATACCTTACTCTATAGTAGCCAACTATTATTTCGGCGGTACAGCATACAAAATACAAAAGATAACCGGTAACGATACTATTACAAATAAAGCCTTGCCCTATAAGTTTAATACCAATATTATACCAAGGCGAAACACAGGAATTGTTTTAACCAGTGTTGGCAGTGTTGCTTTTGTAAGCGGAATAGCCATAATAGCAGCCAACCCTAAAGATATTCGTACATATTCAAATCAATCGGGTGCGGGCGTACTTTTTAAAGGTACTGCAGCAGCCGGTTTTATAGTTACCTTACTATCGCCGGCATTATTTATTACCGGTTCTGTTTTGTGGGCAAAAGCAAGCCACCAACTACGGGGGCTAAAAAGATCACAAACCCCACGGGACTTGTAAAAGCAATCTCAGACTATTGCATCAGCACAGCGCGCCACAACTCTGCATGCTTATCTAAGCCTTCTTCGTTAAAGTGACAATTGTCGTAGCGGTACTCGCGGCCAAGCTGGTCGGTATCGGGGCCGTTGTAAATTTTAAGTGTATCGTTAGCCAGGTTACGTTGTGCCTGTTGTAGTACCGTATCGGGTTCGCGTATGCAGTAGGTTGCTATGGCAGGGTATATCGGCACCTCTATTCCGCTACTGCGCAGGTAACTTACCAGCGTATGAAAGTT
>JBJOOW010000344.1:0-5103 GCA_046051095.1 Bacteroidota bacterium
GGTTATTGCCCGATGTATTAATAAAGCCCAACACCCCAACCGAACCGTTATTTATTTTAAGTGCGTAGTTACCGCTATGTCCGGTAACGCGTTCAAAATCATCGCCAATAAAATTCCATGCATCGGCCAGTTGAAACGTATCGCGCCGCCAGTATTGAAAATCCCAATTGGGTATAGGGTTTGCACCTGTATATAACTGTTTGGTGCTGCCATAATAGGTTTGTCCGGTTACGGTGGCCCCTTTTAGCCGGTAATAGTACACTGCATTGGTTTGTAAACCGGTAAGCGTAGCAGTGGGCAGATACTGCTGCATACTGTTTATGGTATCGGGCACTGCAGCAATACTGTTACCCATAGCCGGTGTAAGTCCGTACTCGAAACTTAAAGCAGTTTTTACCGCTATGTTTTGTACCGTGGCATTAAGCACCGCAGTGTTGGCGGTAACGTTGGTAGCCGAAAGTGTTTCAAAATCGGAGGCACTAACACTGGTTTGAAAACTAAGCACCTGGCCATATACCGGGCTACCCGAAGTTTGCCCAACAAGCCTGTAATAGTAAGTTGTAGCCGGAGAAAGTGAAGTAACCAAAGCAGAAACTGTATGTGCCAGCGTATCGGTTACAGTAGCCGGTTGTGCAGGTATACTATTGCCCAGTGCGGGTGTAGTGCCATATTCGAAATTGAGCGATACCGGTGTAGGAAACTTATCGACCTGTGCGTTGAAAGTAGCTGCAAAACCCGATACGCCCGTAGCCGGCAATGTTTGAAAAACATAACTGCTGCTGCCGGTAAAAAAGCTATACGTGTCGCCTACAAAGCTGGCTCCGTTCATATCGGCACGTACACGGTAGTAGTAGGTAGTAAAAGGCTGCAGGTTACTTAAACTTAAGCTAACCGCCTGATAGGCGCTGCTGTTTACCAGCGAAGGTGTAGCCGAAACAGTGTTACCAAACGAAGGAGATGTTCCATAATCGAACGACATATTAAGCGGGCCAATTGCACCTTGTATAAACCCATTTAGTACACCGGTACTATCGGTTACGCCGGTGGCAGGCATGGTTTGCAATACGTTGTACGGTGCGCCTGTAAAAAATGTAAAGTCGGTGCTTAGCAATAAATTGCCACCGCTAACGCCACGCATACGTGCGTAGTATAACTGATGAGGCTGCAGATTGCTGACAGTAGCTGTTATGTTGTGCTGCAACGAATCGGATACGGTTGCCGGTGAGGCTGTAATGTAATTAGCCATAGCCTGCGTGGTACCATAACTAAAGCCAAGCGTAACCGGTGCGTGAAAACCTTTTATAGTACCATTTAATACTGCACCGGTAGTAGTAACATTGTTAGCGCCATTGCTGCTGAATGTATAAGCAGGCATATCGGCAACAAACTGTAAGGTATCGCCGCGTGTGGTACCGGCTATGTTACTTACCGACAGGTAATAATAGTAACGCGTATGTGGAGCAAGGTTGTTTACTGTAGCGGTATAGTACGCCAGCGAGTCGTTGGTTAGTGTACTACCCCATACCGTTGTACCCTGATATGGGAATGTACTATCGGCCGATATATAAAAGTAGCACTGGCCCGGTATGTTACGTGTATTAACCCTGCCCACCAGGGTAACATTAACTGTATCTATAGCCTGGCTTGAAACAGTAACTGCCTGCGGCACTGCAGTGTTAGCATATATACGTACATACCCGCCTATGCCGGCAATTACCCCAAACTGAGCATTGCCAAATGCAATAGTGTGTATACGTTGATCAGCATCGGTGCCGGGTATAACTTGTGGCACCCAGTTTGCGCCACCATCGGTGGTTTTTAAAACGGTTGCACTATCGCCAACAATATAGCCCAGGTTAGCATCTATAAAAGTAGCAGCGTTTAACCCGCCACCGGGCTCATCTTTAAGTATACTCCACGTCTGTCCGCCGTTTGTAGTAGTTAATATGGTACGGATAGAATCGCGGATACCGCCTATAATAAAGCCTGTGGTGGCAGATGCAAATACCACATCGTTAAACGAACGACTGTTAGTTGCTGTAGTAACAGGCTGCCAGCTTGCACCACCATCGGTGGTGCGTAATACAACCGAGCTATCGCCAACTGCTACTCCGTTATTGGCATCGGTAAAGGTTATTGCTTTTAGCCAGGGGCCCGGCTGTGCATACACATGCACCCATGTGGCACCGCCATCGGTACTTTTTAGTATAGCAGATGAATCGCGGCCCTGAGAGCCACCCGCAATAAATAATACCTGCGATGTTGCGTAGGTTATCTTAAAAAATTTTCGGTTAGTAAACGTATTGGTGTTAAGCCATACATTACCCCCATCTATTGTTTTTACCACCTTACCATTAAGGCAAACAGCATAGCCGGTAAACGCATCGGCAAAGGCAACTGATTTAACCTGCGAAGTTGGCACCTGTGTAGCTGCTACGTTCCAGCCCAGACCATAATCGGTAGAAATAAAATAATCTTCAAACTGTTCGGCCACCTCAAACCCCGCCCCTAATACAATGTTGTTGCCCAAAACAGCACTGGCACTTACATCGCGCCCATGCGGCGCATATGTGGTATACCACTGCTGCGAAAAAAGGCTTATTGCGCACAACATAAGTACGGGCAATAATGCTACTTGCTTTTGCATACGGTAGGTTTTATTATATAATACTATCTAACTACAATCATTTTACCCTGCATTACTTTTTCGCCATCGGCTATGGTAACTATAAATATACCGGCAGGCAGGGTTGCTATATCTAAAGTAAACTTATCGCCGCTCATTTTACCGCTATACATTACTGTGCCGGTTAAGTCGGCAATTTGCAAAGTGGCATTAGCAGTATATTGTTGCAACTGTACATTAAGTATTGTATTGGCCGGGTTAGGATACAATTTTAGCTGGTTACCAAATGCAGCCGGCGCAAAGGCAACCTGTTGCACATCGGTAAAGCCATCAAAGCCCAGTGCATCTATATACAACACCGAACCAATGTGTGCATTATAACTACTGTTGCGTATGTATATGGCACCACTATCGGGCACATCGGTGTTGAAGTAATATATAGGAAGCGAAAACTGAGCGTAGTTAGCCATAAATGTATCTACCTGCAAATACGAATTACCTATTACGTTACCATTGCGGAACATTTGTATAGAAATGCTCATAGTATCGTTACCGGCAGGCTGATATTTAAAATAGCCATTGAAAGTTTGGCAACGGTAGTATACCGGAAAGCCCGGTCGGGTTACCCCTCCGCCGGTTTGTTGTGTAGCCAGTGCGGCAGTTACCGACATATTTACAGCCGGTGCATTTACAGTTTCTAACCTTGCGGCATATTGCCCCTCGTAAGCATCGGTAGTACGTGTAACCGGCGATATTGGGGTGAGGTTAGGTGGCGCATCGGCAGCAATTTGCCAGCCGGCAGGTATATCTACATCCAGTGTATCAAAATCTTCAAAATTCGCATTTATAATAGTTTGCGAGGTATTGGTAAACGATATATTGTCAATCTTTATCCAGCTCTGGTTTGGCTTGGGTGTATCGAAAAGATATATGCTGGTAGCAAATGCCATTAATACCGAATCGGGGTTAGCACCCGAAGTATATGTAACAGGTGCCGCACAACGTACATACGCACCACCTGTGCTGCCTATAAACGGATAACGGCTTTCGCCTATTTGAGCAAAATTCTTTTTCATAACCAGCAGCATAAAACCGGTATCGGCAGTTTGTATGTTGTAGTTGGCGTAAAATATTACTGAATCGGGCCGGGCGGTAAAAGGTGAACCAATCAGCGGGTCCATACCGGGGAAAGGTATACCATTAAAGGCTATAGAACCGGTAGAATCGGGCCCGGTATAAATATTAACAGCGGTAGATGAGTTATAAGACGATGTAGGGCCAATATTGCCATAGTAGTACCAGCCATGTGGGTAGTACTGTGTTTTATGTTCCCAGTTTTCGAAACGCCAGTTGGGTATTTGCGGGTTACCGGTGTAAAACACCATAGTGTCGCCATAACGGGTAGTACCATTGTTGGCTACTACTTTTAATGAGTAGTAGTACACCGTATTGCTTTGCAAACCGGTTATTGCTGCCATAGGAAAATACTGCCCGTTGTCGATAACAGAATCGGGCGTGGCTGCAATTGTGTTACCTAGCGCTGTAGTTGTGCCATACTCAAAGCTTAGCGCTACAGGTATTGGCTGCTGAAATACTATACCGTTGAGTGTGGCAGATTGGGTAGTAATGTTGGTAGCGGGTAATGTGGCGTAGTTATCGGGTAGTGGCGGTGTGTTAAAGTAACCGTTCTGGCTATAGTAGGGCCCCATGGGTGTAATAGCTTTAATACGGTAGTTGAAACCTGTACCGGGTGTTAACTGGGTTATGTTGGCCGTAACAGTATGCAATAAAGTATCGGTAATAGTTAGTGGCGTAGCTGCAACCTGGTACGCCATACTCAGATTTGTACCATACTCGAAAGTGATAGTTGCCGGAGTAGGCAGGCCCTTTATTGTACCACTTAATGTAGCCGATGTAAGTAACACATTGGTAGCAGGTGCTGCTATCAGCGTATAGGTTGGCATATTAGTAACAAAGCTTAGTGTATCGCCCCTTACCTCGCCGGTTATAGATAGCACACGCAGATAAAAAAAGTAACGTGTATGTGGTTGTAGCTGCCCCACCTGAGATGTAAAATACGCCATTGAATCGCTTTTAAACTCAGAGCCGTAAATTAACGTACCTTGAAACGGAAAGGTACTATCGGCAGAAACAAAAAAGTAGCTCTGCACCGGTATACCGTGTGTATTAACCTTACCAATCAGCGATACATTGGTTGTATCGATAGGTGTGCTGCCAAGGGTAATACCCTGCGTAGGTGCTGCAGTGGTAAATATGCGCACAAAACCCCAACGGCCGCCAATTACGCCAAGGTTGTTATCATAAAAATCTACGGTACAAATTTGCTGGTCGGCATCGGCGCCGGATATTGCTTGCTGTAGCCAGCTTTGCCCCCCATCG
The DNA here is from genome assembly GCA_046051095.1 of Bacteroidota bacterium. Lineage (GTDB taxonomy): Bacteria > Bacteroidota > Bacteroidia > Chitinophagales > LD1 > Bog-950. The sequence goes on from JBJOOW010000344.1 coordinate 5,027, forward strand.
GTGGTTTTTAGTACGGTGGCGCTATCGCCTACAATATATCCGTTGCTTGCATCTATAAAATCTATATCGTTATAGGC
>JBJOOW010000345.1:0-3602 GCA_046051095.1 Bacteroidota bacterium
TAACCGGCAATAGCCGTAGGTGCTTTAGCGTTATCTACGTATACATAGTAATCGTCGCCAATGTTAGATGGGTGGGTAACAGGGTTACCGCCCAGTGAAGTAGCTTCAGACTTTGTAAAAATAGGGTATAAAGAGTAATCATCTTTTAATACCTTCTGGTTAGCATCAAAACGGTCGATACGTACACCTACGTTAAAGGTAAGGTCTTTAAAGTAGAAACGGTCTGATATATAAGCAGCAGTGTAGATAGGGCGGTAAGCAGGTATTGCTCTCTCCAGTTCACCATCGGCACGACGCTTGGTAAAGAAATCGTTGAATGATGGTTGTTTAGAAAGTTTGTTACCATATGGGTCGTAACCGCGGTAAGACACAACTGCCGAACCATCGCGTAACAGGTTCTCTGGCGAAAACATGTTAAGGTTTAACTGATCTGGCGACAGGGCATCTACATTGATGATATCGGTATTGTTTACAGGCTTACCTAACGACTGGCGAAGTTGTTTATCGAAGAACGTTTGAGCCGTTGCATTATAGCGGCGCTCGAACAGGATTGTATCGGTAAGGCCGAAAATGCTTTTGCCATCTTCGAAAGAGTATTGGTTGCCACCAATTAACAGAACCGGATTAGAGAAATCAAGTTCGTTTAAGTGTGTATTGGCAAGGCCACGTGCCAAATCCCAAAGGGCAAACGGCGATACAGTATAGCTACGCTGAATACGTTGTTCAAACTCCACACCAAACTCAAACGCGTGTTTGTTACGGCTTGGAGCACCTGGTTTCAAGATATCGAATGCACCTTCTAAACGCACGCGGTACTGATCGTTATCGTTATCGATTCCATAACCATTGTACTGACGGCCGGTGTTAAACCATACGTTGTAAACTTTGGTTGGGCGATCGGTACGCTGGCCGTTGATAAGCGGGCCACCGCTCTGTATCTGGAATATGTTTGAAGTAAACTCGCGGTTAACATCGCCATACAGTTCGTATGCGCCGTTGGCGTCTGGTGTACCGCCAAGTAACTCATAGTACTGCTGGGTGTAACGGGTACTGTACTGGTTAAGTGTACCCGGTGTAAATAATACCGCTGTATCGGCAAAGCCTTGTTGTTTCCAACCGGTTATGATGGTGTTGTTCATCATAAAGGTATCGTACTGAAATACGCGAGAGCGAAGAGTTTCGAATTTACCTACATAACCGTAGTTAAATACTTTGTCGCCGTGTGTATCATCTTCGTATTTGGTTTTGTATTTTTCATAGTCAACCTGTAACGAGTAGTACGCGTTTTGGAAGGCCGAAGATTTTTTCTTTTTGCCACCTTCTTCATCTTCGCCTTGTTTGCCCGAGAAGTTGTGGGTAAAGCGGCCAAATACACGCCAGTTAAGCTGGGTGTTAAGTGGGTTGTTCTCTGCATTCAAAAGGGTGTAACGGTCTACCCAGTCGTGGTATTTACGGTAAGTAGCCGAACCACCAAAAGTAAGGGTGATGTTATCGGCCGGGCGAATGTCCAAGCGGCCGTTACCTCTAAAGTTCTGCTCAACTGTATTAGGCTTCACCTTTTGTTTGTACATATCTTTATATGTAAGGTTTTCCGAAGCCAGGTTGAAACCGGTAGAAGATTCTTTTTTAACCAGCGGGTTCATGCGCAGTTGCTCCAAAACCTCTGGACGTACCTGCCAGATACCTACCGCAGATGGGTTAGGATCTTGCTGGCGCAGGTATTCGAAAGCTGCGAAGAAGCCCATGATGGTTTTGCCCGATTTTTTATCGGTGCTTTTGGTTTTCCAGATAGGGCCGGTGATGTTGCCGTTTACCAGGTTATAACCGTAAGCATCAAGGCCTTGAGAGGTTTGTACCTCTAAACCGCCGTTAAACTGCGAAGAAGGGCCTTTAGATGTAATGTTTACGATACCACCGGTAACGTCGCCGTATTTGGCAGGTATACCACCGGTAATAACCTGTAGCTGCTCTATCGAAGTAGCAGGCATAGTAGGTACACCGGTTACTTTTACACCATCTATATAGTACTGGGTACCGGCATCGCGGCCACCACGTATCTGTATACCCTTACCCTGGTCGCCCTGAAACACACCCGAGGTAGTAGCCGCAATATCGGTTACGTTACGGGTAGGCATGTTGGCAATTTCCGACGAGGTAACCGTGTTACCGCCCGAGGTTTGACCCGGATCGATCAAAGGCACTTTGTACGATATAATTTCAACTTCACCTAACTCTTTAGAAGATGGTTTGATTTTAAAGTCCTGAAACGTAGAGTTATCGGCTTTAACCACTATACCCTGAATAATTTGGGTAGCATAACCTACATATGATACCTGCAGGTTGTATTTACCCGGGGTAAGGGGCTTAATAGAGTAGTTACCGTCAAAATCGGTAACAGTACCGCGGCCGGTTGGTATGCCTTTGGCATCTACTATCACTACGTTTGCCACAGGTACACCATCACCGTTTTCGTCGGTAATTTTTCCCATGATCTCACCATTCTGCGCCTGCGCAGCTACAAAGGCTATAACTAAAGTGAAAAGAGTAAGAAGTTTTTTCATCGCAATTATTTTAAAACTGATATGCCCTTTTGAAAAAAGCGGTCAAATGTAATTTTTTTTGCCAAACAAAGTTAAGACGAGGTTAACGGTTTTGTATGGGGCAACATCAAATATGACAGATTTATGACAAAGAGCTCAAAAACAAGCATTTTCCCAATGAAAACAGCGGTTTTAGAGATTAAAAATCTGCTCAAAAGCTTGTCACAGAATTGTCATTTTACAAAAATGGCGGGCCCCGCCCGCCATTTTTTAACTAAAAACTCTTAAAGCTTTATGAATTTGTGATGCAATTGTGTATAGCCCTTTTGCAAATTAACCAGGTAAATACCGGCCGGCATATCGGGCAAATTAACCGTGTTCTGAACCGCATTTATTACCGAACTAAGAACCAGGCGGCCATCGGTGGTGGTTATTTTTAGTATGGCCCCTGCCATATCCGGGTTAGTATTGATATACAGTACGTTAGTAGCTGGGTTAGGATAAATAGTTACACCCGCCCGGGCAAGGCTGGTAATGCCTGTAAAATAGCCGGCTGTGGCAGTACTGTTACAAAACTGCGGACTGCTAACAATTACTTTGTATACACCTTCGGCACTGGCCTGAATAGTGCTACCGGTTTCGCCGCTTATAAGTTGATCGTTAAGGAACCACTGATAAGTGTAACCCGCACCCGATGGGCTGGCAGTAAGGGTTGTGCCGCTTACAACCAGTTGAGCTACAGGGGTATCTACAACGGTTATAGCCAGCGATAAAGTGTTGGCGCTCAAGCCACATTCGTTAGAAGCTATTACCGACAGGTTACCCGACGAGGTTACATTTAATACCGGCGACATGGTGCTATCGGCCGTTGCAAACGACCAACCTGCTGGCAGGGTCCAGTCGTAAACATTACCAGCCGAAGGCATAGGGCTTATAACGTAGTAAATGCCTTCTCCCCCACCCTGGCAAATAGTATCGGGGCCTTGTATAGCGCCTGTTAATACAGGGGCTGTGTTAGCGGTTACTGTGAGTTCGACAGCAGCACTGGTACCGCACTGGTTG